>JACMJT010000643.1 GCA_014380505.1 Hyphomicrobiales bacterium
CAAGGGCGTTGAGTCGTTGCCCGATGCGCTGCTCGCGGCAGGCTTAGCCCACCGGCTTGGGGCAACCCATGCTGGCCGGGTCGCGCCGCTACCCTATAACTCCAAGCGCGATCCTGAAACCTTGCTGTTGAATCCGCGAGCAATCGCGGATTACTCCGTTATGCTCGCCAACGCAGTTGGCGCCACCTTGGTCGCGGAAAAGACGCCGGTCGTGCTCGGCGGCGATTGCTCGATCCTGCTCGGATGCCTGTTGGCCCTCAAGCGCCGTGGCCGTTACGGCCTTCTGTTTCTCGACGGACACGCCGATTTCTATCAGCCCGAAGCAGAGCCGAACGGCGAGGCGGCATCGATGGACCTGGCGCTTGCAACGGGCCGTGGCCCCACGGTGGTCAGCGCCAACGAGGGACGCTCGCCGCTGGTGCGCGATGAACACGTGGTGGCGTTGGGCCGCCGCGATGCAGCCGACACGGAAGAGCACGGTAGCCAGCGCATCGAGGATACCGCGATCACGGTGCTGGATCTGAACGCCGTGCGCTCCCAAGGCGCGAAAGCCGCCGTGACACGGGCCCTTGAACATCTGTCAGCCCCCGCTCTTGATGGCTTCTGGGTGCATCTCGACGCCGATGTTCTCGACGATGCCATCATGTCGGCAGTCGACTACCGCATGCCCGGTGGATTATCTTGGGAGGAACTCATAACTGTCCTGCGCGCAGCCGTTGCCACGAACCGCATGGCGGGAATCGATATCACGATCTTCAATCCCAAGCTGGACAGCGGCGGCACGATCGCGCGCAATTTCGTCGACGCGCTGGCCAAAGGACTTCAAGTAAACCGCGGAGGCCACCATGGCGAATGATACCGAAATGCGGCACCTCCGCCGTTGCGTTGAATTGGCGGCCGAAGCACTGGACGCAGGAGATGAGCCGTTCGGCTCCGTGCTCGTCGGAGCAGATGGGAAAGTCCTCGCCGAGGATCACAACCGGGTGGCTTCGGGCGACCAGACCCGCCATCCGGAATTCGAATTGGCGCGCTGGGCCGCGGCGAACATGACCCCTGAAGAACGGGCGGCGGCGACGGTCTTCACTTCGGGCGAGCATTGCCCGATGTGCGCTGCGGCACACGGCTGGGTCGGGCTTGGCCGCATCATGTACGTGAGTTCGTCCCGGCAACTGGCGGCCTGGCTCGCCGAACTGGGGATTCCTCCACCACCCGTGCGAACCCTGCCCATCCAGGAGATCGTTCCCGGCATCCCGGTCGAAGGTCCGGTTGCCGGATTGGCGGAGCAGGTCCACGATCTGCACCGCCGCTTCCACCGTCAAGCAAAGTGATGCTACTTCAGCGTGACCTGCATGGTGACGCTCGAATTGACGTAGATCGTAGGTGGCTGTCCGTAGTTGCGGTTGATCTGGGTCGAGACGTTGATGCCGGTGATCGAGCAGGAAGTCGCCACACTCGCCATGATGTCGGTGCATTCGCGGGCGGCGCGTTCATACATGGCGCGTTTCAGGTTTTTCTCCTGCTGAGTAATTTCCGCGTCATTGTCCGTCGTTGCTACGATCTGGGCGCTAAAGCTGGCGTTGGCCTGAACGGTTTGGCCGCCCGCCAGGGCCTCGGGCGCGGCGGCAAGCAACATGAAGGCATAAACTGCGTTTCGCATACGAACTCCTTTCAACACCGGTATCAGTAACAGAGGTGAAGGATAAAATGCGGCGGATTGGCGACTGAAACGGAACTACAGGGCTTGAACTGCCACTGGGCTTCGACATGCTTAACGGCAATGGAACAAGCGCAGGGATAGCGCTTTCCATAAAGTAATTTCCGCGTAATCGGCATAACATCCTCGAATCAGAGCGAGGTTGTGCCGATGTCTATTTCACGGCGGAAACTTCTGATCTCCGCAG
>JACMJT010000644.1 GCA_014380505.1 Hyphomicrobiales bacterium
GGCAACCCTCGGGCGGGCCCTTGAGTCCGTGCGCGCGCAAACCCTGCCGGTGTCCCAGCTGGTGGTGGTCGACGATGCCAGCACGGACTCCACCGCCGAAGTCGCCAGAAGTTACCAAGGTCTAAACGCGGAAGTCGTGCGCCTGGACAAGAATGTCGGAGCCGCGGCCGCCCGCAACCGCGGCGTCATGGCGGCGAATACCGATCTGGTCGTTTTTTTGGACGCCGATGATGAGTGGCTGCCGAGAAAGCTTGAAAAGCAAGCAGCGGTGATCGCGGCGAATGTCAAGGTTTCCTTCGTGTCTTGCGGCTCGGACCTGATCTCGCCGGATGGTGTCAACACCGGCGACATCTATCGCGGTCAGGTCGTGGTCACGGGCAGCCTGGCATGGAAGGCGCTTCTTTCGGACAACTATATCACGACCCCTTCGGTGCTTGTCTGGCGTGCCCAAATGCAAAAGGCCGGTTGCTTCAACCCAAACCTGAAAATCGCGGAAGACCAGGATATGTGGATCCGGCTGGCCGCGAGCGGCGAGCTGGGTTATGTGCACGAAAGTCTGGTGCATGTGCACGAGCGCCGGACCAGCCTCTCGGCGGGATCATTCAGCGACCAGTTGGCTTATACCCTGCCGATGATTGAAGGGCATATCGCGCGTTTTTCCGCCAAGCTCTCTTCCCGGGAAATAAACAATATACTGGGCCGGCGACTTCTGCGCCTGGGCCAACTCGCCTTTCACCGCGATGCCCCCCAGGCCGGCCGGGCCCTCATCTGGCGCTCCATCTCCTTGGGCTATAAGCCTTGGGAAGGAGCACTCTTCCTGGCAACCACAAGCCCTCTCGCATTATGCCTCAAGCAAGCACTTTTGCGTCGATGAACCGCTGGGCGCGGGACATGGCGAAGTCGGTTGCCACGCACACTGGCGGGGTGAGGCTGTATCATCGCTTGCGCGACCGCGATGCGCTTACCGTGATCATGCTGCATCGCGTTTTGCCGAAAGCCATGGTTGCGGCGTTGGAGGCCGATCCCGGCTACACCATTTCCACAGACGTGCTGGAACGCCTGGCGTCGTTCCTGCGCGCCAACTACACGATTGTGGGGTTGCCGGAAGTTCTGGATGCGCGGCGCGGCCTGCGCCCGCTTCCCTCCCATCCGTTGCTGATAACCTTTGATGATGGCTGGGATGACAATGTGCGCCATGCGGCGCCGGTCCTGGCGGGTTTGGGTGTGCCTTGGACCCTGTTTGTGGCCGCGGGCGCGATCGGCACGGGGGCGCCGTGGTGGCAAGAAACCCTGTTGCAGGCGTTGCGCACCGGCCGCGCGCCGTACCGGGATTTGTGCGCAATGGCGGGCACGGACAAGGAGCCTCACGATAACTCGGAACTTGTCTTGTTGCGCGCCTTTGGTGCGTTGGAGGTAGGGCGGCGCGATAGCCTGTTGGCACAGGTCAACGAACGCAAGTCCTGTCCGGACATGGCCAGCTGGGACGGATTGCGCAGCCTTGGCGCCGATGTGAGCATTGGCGTGCATGGTTTCAGTCATCTGCCGCTGACCATGCTCGACGATCCGGGGCAGGATCTCCTGCAAGCGCGAGAGGTGTTGCGTTCCCATCTGGGACCTGATGCGATCGTCAGTATGTCGTTTCCCCATGGGCGCTACGATACGAAGGTATTGACGGCTACCCGGGCGCTGGGCTTTGAGCTCATATTTACCAGCGATGCGGTGCTCAATGTTTGTCCGGGGGGGTGGCTTGCCCATGACACGATCGGACGGATTTCGGTCGAAGAGAGCCGGGTCTGCGATGATCGGGGAGA
>JACMJT010000645.1 GCA_014380505.1 Hyphomicrobiales bacterium
CAACTTCCGTTCCTTCAACAATGGGCGGCAAAAGGCGCTTGGCATCGGATGCCCCCAGCGCATCGAGCACATGGGGTGCATAACTGCGTGTTGCATATTGGCCAAAGGTGAAATTGGCTTCCGAAGGATCCTCCGCGCGCGCGCCCGTGAGTTTGAAATAAAGCCAGTCCTTGCAGTGGAAGGCAGTAGTTGCCCGGGCCAGAACTTCCGGTCTGTGCCGTGCCATCCAGGCGAGATGAATGCTCATCTGGCAGGCATTTACGCCGGTGCCGGTGCGCTTGTAATGTGCAGGGTAGTCGGCATGGCGGGTAAACTCCGCCGCGATGGAGGCAGCGCGTGCATCAAGCCAGAGCCACGCGGGAGCCACGGGTTCGCCGTCCTCATCGATGAGCCACATGCCATCGCCCTGGCCCGTGACGGAGATGGCGATAAGGCGCGAAGCAAGATTTGGGATTTTCTGCGAAAGCTGCTTCAGGGTTTGGGCCGTATCGCGCCAGGTGCGGGCCATGTCCTGTTCAACGCCGCCATCGGCAAATGTTTCATATGTATTGGGGATCGCCGCTATGGCGACCTGTTCGCCAGCGGCGGTGAAGGCTACCGACTTGATAACCGATGTGCCTGCGTCAATGCCGATGAGTATGCCATCCGTCATGCGGGGGCACTCCCATGGGCGATGGCATTGCCGGAAGCGGCGTCAAAGAGATGCAAATCGCCTGCGGCAACTTTCAGCTCGACATCGCTCCCGGTCCTTAGAGAGACGCGTTCATGCGACACGGACACAACGGTGCGGCCCGCCACTTCCACAGCTACATGGGTTTGATCGCCCAACCATTGGCACGACACCACCTTGCCCTTGATTGGACCCTTGCCCACGTGCAGCGCATGGGGTCGAAGGCCGATAGCAACACGCTGGTGCTTCGACAGCAGGCTGCTGACCAGTGCTGAGAGTTCGCTTGCCGGATAGGCAAGTGTGACCCCGCCATCAATTGCGAAGCTGACAGTTTTCGCCCCGGACTTAACGCCAGCATTGAACACGTTCATGGGTGGCTCGCCAATAAAGGTACCGGTGAAAAGATTGGCGGGACGGAGTTTCAGTTCGGCGGGCGTCGCGTATTGCTGCAACACGCCACCTTCCATAACGGCAATCCGGTCGGCAAGGGCGTTGGCCTCCGTCTGGTCATGGGTGACAAGAATGGTGGTGCACTTGTGCTCGCGTAAATAGTGTTTGATGCGGCCGCGCAGGATGGCGCGGAGTCGCGGTTCGAGTTGCCCCATCGGCTCGTCGAGCAGATAGAGACTGGCCTTGCGCACAAGGGCACGGCCAAGACTGGCGCGCTGCTGCTGCCCGCCGGAAACCGATGTCGGATACTTGTTCAGGATATCGGAGATTTCAAGCATCTCCGCCATGGCCTTGACCTTCGCGTTCGACTCGGCAGCCGAAAGTTTTGCGGCCTTGAGGGCGAAAGCCATGTTCTCCGCGATGGTGAGCGGCGGATAAAGCGAATAGGCTTCAAATGCCATGGCGACGCCGCGCGCCGATGGCGCAAGCATGTGAATGTCCCGGCCGTCGAGCGAAATCGTGCCATGGCTTACGTCCTCGAAGCCCGCGATCATGCGCAACGTCGAGGTCTTGCCGCAGCCCGAAGAACCAAGCAGCGCCGTGATTTCACCGGGCTTGACCGTAAGGCTCAGCGACTGCACCGCATGGACTGGCGCCTTGCGCCGGGGGCGGTAAATCTTGTCCACATTGCTTATGACAAGTTCACCCATGAAGCCGCTCAGCCGTTGTCTTGTCGAAAAGGTGGGTTCCGGAGGCGGCGAAGGAAGACTTCACCTTGGCGCCGGGTTCCGGAATGTTCGTTGCGGAAGAGGGGAGCGACGCCAGGAATTCCCAGCCGCCTTCCGAATGCAGCAGAAGCACCGTGCGTTCGTTGAGCGGCGTCACCGCCATGACCTTGGCCACGAGCCCTGCACGGTTAGGTGCATTGATCTCGACTGCCTCTGGGCGCACTCCAAAAGTAACGTCGCGATTGCCATCCTGTTTATAGGCAGTATCAATTGGCACCTTCACCCCGCCAAACGTGACGTTGGCCGTCTTGCCAATCATTTCCACTTTCGTGTCGGCAGTATTGATGGAAGGATCGCCGAAAAGTCGCGCAACGCCCAGTGTGGCAGGCTGCAGATAGATATCCTCCGGTGTTGCCGTCTGAATGAATCGGCCGTTGGCTATCACCGCAATGCGGTCAGCCAGTGCCATTGCTTCCTTGTAGTCCTGCGTCACGTAAAGCACCGTGGCGCCCGTCTGGC
>JACMJT010000646.1 GCA_014380505.1 Hyphomicrobiales bacterium
CCATCCGCTGGGGCGACGGCGAAGCGCTCCACAGCCTGTTCACGAGGGCCCGCGAAATCCGCCGTGGCATCATCGCCGCTGGCCAGGACACGGCCTCCCCCGATTTCGGCCGCCGTCCCGCCAAGGATCAATAAAGCGGCAGAAGTTCGCCCACTTTCAGCGGTCCGATATAAAACTCGCCGTCCCGGGCAACGAGCCCGGCCCTGGCCTCCTTGCCGAGTAGGCCAAGAACGGCCTTGAGCGTGGCGCGGTCCTGTTCGGGCATTTCCATGTGGGGATCGAGCACGGCGAGGAGCTGGCCCAGATCGTTGGTTTGAGCGTCGATTTGGCCTTCGATGCGGTGCTGCGCATCAAGCTCGACCATGCCCTTGCCCCACAACTTCAGTCCGTTCCGGTTGAACTGAAGATCGCCGATGGTCAGTTCGCCGTTTGCGGTAAGCGTTCCAAGAAGTTGCGCGCGGTCGACGGCGAGCGGCGGCTTGCCGGGCGCAGTGTAGGCAGCACCTTCCACGGTGACAGCGACGTCGTTTGCATTTTCCGCTGCCGGACGCGCATGCGCCTGGATGTTGCTGGCTGTAAAAACACCTGCGCCATTGAAGTCAGGGATCTCTGCCGAGATCTGCGCGGCGCCATCGCCTTGTGCAACCACGCTGATGACCGCCCGCCCATGGGTGAGGACGTGCGCCTCGTTGCCCGGCAGCGTGACTTCGGAAGGCCCGTCGATCAATGCGATGATATGCATGGGGTTATAGGCCTGGGCCACGGCGAGGAGGGCGTGGCTTCGCACGGTCTGGCCGCCGGGAAATTTAATCGCAGGATTGGTGCAGGTGAATTCGAAGCGGAAGGGATAACCGCCCCAGCTCTCGCTGGCGCAGGCGAGGCTGAAGCCTTGGGCCTCCAGTTGAGCGCGCTCCCCGGTGACATGGGTTTGCACGGCGGAATTGGCCCAATGCCAGTAAACCGACCACAAACCGAAGAGGACGATGACGGCGGCCAGCGGCGCGAACATCCGCCATGGCCGTTTCGCAGTGGGGTTCATTTTATTTGTATCGGCCATTCGCTATAGAAACTCCATGTCAGGACTGCGGGAATATTGGGTGTTCGGTTACGGCTCGCTCATGTGGCGGCCGGGCTTTGACCATGTGCAAAGCGAGCCGGCATTGATCCGCGGCTACCATAGAGCACTCTGCGTATTGTCCTTCGTGCATCGTGGAACATCTGAAAATCCCGGTCTCGTCCTTGGTCTGGACCGGGGCGGCTCATGCCATGGAATGGCCTTTCGTGTCGAGGAGGCGCGATGGGATGAGGCGCTTGCCTATCTCAGGTCCCGCGAACAGGTGACGATGGTCTACCTTGAAGCAAAAAAACCCGTGGTGCTCAAAACCAGCGGGCGGACGGTTGAGGCCACCACCTATCTGATCGACCGCTCCCACCGCCAATATGCGGGCAAACTCGCCGCCCCGGAGCTGCTACGGCTGGTGCGCCAGGGCCAGGGCATCTCCGGCAACTGCATCGACTACGTCTTCAACACCATAGCCCACCTTCGCGACATGAAGATTCACGATGCCAGGCTTGAAGCGCTTGGAGATCAATTGACCGCTCAGGCCGCGGCCAGCGCCGGCATCCCATAACCCAGGGCCTGACCGAGATCGTCCGACACCGCCTCGGCATCCCGTTCATTGCGGGCCAGCAGGTGAACATGGATTTCGTCGGCTTCAACACCCTCCAGCATATGGGCCAAGCCGTCGATCGATCCATCCCAGAAATTGGGAAACCGTCCCGTCGCTATGGCGCGCCTCTGGCCGCCCTCGCACCGCACCGCCACATAAACGGCCCCCGGCAGCGGCGGGCAGGCAGCGGCGGCATAGATCGAATGGATGTAATTCCGGCCCGAGGCGCCGCGCCAGTACCAGAATCGCTCGCTAAAGCCGAGGTCTTCCGGAAGCCGTAAGGAGAATGGAAACCCATGTATCAACATAGGAACAAAACTAGAACAAGCGCGCGCTGATGTCAAGCAGATTCTAGCTGCATTTCGAAAATCCGCAGGAAAGGCAGGTGGCGCATCCCTCCTGGAACACCAGCGCCTGCTCGCCGCAACGCGGGCACGACGAGCGCCGCTGCTCGCCCACGGCAATCTGCAAACTTGACCCCCGATCCTGGTCCTCGCGCCTGAGGAAGCCGGTTTCGATCATATGCTTTTCGATAACGCCCCCGATCGCCGCCAGCAGGCTCGGCACATAGCGCCCCGCCATCCACTGCCCGCCGCGGGGATCAAACACCGCCTTCAGCTCCTCGACCACGAAGGCGACGTCGCCGCCCCGCCGGAACACCGCCGAGATCATCCGCGTCAGCGCCACGGTCCAGGCATAGTGCTCCATGTTCTTGGAGTTGATGAAAATCTCGAATGGCCTGCGCCGGCCGCCTTCGAGAATGTCGTTCATCGTGATGTAGATGGCATGGTCGGTCTCAGGCCATTTCAGCTTGTAGGTAAAGCCGGGCAGAACCTCGTGACGCTCCAGCGGCTGCTTCATATAGACGACTTCGCCACTGCGCGGGACGGGCTCGACCGACAGCACCGACCCCGTGACGTCATTGGGCCGGAACGTGGTGCAGCCCTTAAGGCCTAGATCATAGGCCCGCTCATAGACCTTCTTGAAATCGTCGAACGAAAGCGACGCCGGCACATTGACGGTCTTGGAGATCGAACTGTCCACATGGCGCTGCACCGCCGCCTGCATGATGAGATGCGCCTCGGGCGTCAGCGTCTCCGCCGTGACGAAAGCCTGTGGCAACGGGGTATCCTTGCCCTTGAGCGTCCACCAAAGGTTGGCGGCGTAATCGGTCACGCGTTCGGTGCGCCTCGTCCCGTCCGCCTGCAATATCTTGCGGTCATAGCCGATGCTGAAAATGGGCTCGATGCCGCTCGACACATTGCCGGCGAAAAGTGAAATCGTGCCCGTGGGCGCAATCGAGGTCACCAGCCCGTTGCGGATGCCATGACGCCTGATCGCCTCCCGCGTGGCCTTGGGCAACTGCGATACGTGGCCCGAAGCGCCATAGCGTTCCTTGTCGAACAGCGGAAATGCTCCGCGCTCTTTTGCAAGACCGATGCTGGCGCCGTAGGCCGCGGCCTCAATCCGCGCCATCCAGCCTTGAGCGGCGCTGGCGGCGGCTTCCGTGCCATAGACAATTCCGCACATGGCCAGCGCATCCGCCAATCCCGTGACTCCAAGTCCGATGCGCCGCTTGGCCTTCGCTTCCTTCCGCTGCGCCTCCAGCGGATAATTCGAAACATCGATCACATTGTCCATGAACCGGATGGCAGTGGCCGTCACTTCATCCAGTTCTTTTTCATCGATGTGCGCATCGTCGGCAAAAGCATTTTTAACAAACCGCGCGAGATTGATCGAACCCAAGAGGCAAGCGCCATAGGGAGGCAACGGCTGCTCGCCGCATGGATTGGTGCAGCTGATGGTTTCGCAATAGGCCAGATTGTTCTCGGCATTCACCCGGTCGATGAAAACGACGCCGGGCTCGGCATACTCATAGGTGGCCCGCATGATCTGGTCCCAGAGCGCCCGGGCCCTCAGTACACGGAAGGTTTTGCCCTCGAACACCAGCGGCCAGTCGCCGTCGGCCTTGACCGCTGCCATGAAAGCATCCGTCGCCAGCACCGACAGATTGAAATTGCGCAATCGCGCCGCATCGCGCTTGGCCGCGACGAAGCTCTCGATATCGGGATGGTCGCAGCGCATGGTGCCCATCATGGCGCCCCGGCGCGTGCCCGCCGACATGATGGTCCGGCACATGGAGTCCCACACATCCATGAAACTCAAGGGGCCCGACGCATCGGCTCCCACACCCTTCACCGGCGCGCCCTTGGGCCTGAGCGTCGAGAAATCATGCCCAATGCCGCCGCCCTGCTGCATCGTCAGTGCTGCTTCCTTCAGGCCATCGAAAATGCCCGAAAGCGAATCGGGGATAGAACCCATGACAAAACAGTTGAACAGCGTGACGGCACGCTCTGTCCCCGCGCCCGCCAGAATGCGCCCCGCCGGCAAATAGCGATACCCGA
>JACMJT010000647.1 GCA_014380505.1 Hyphomicrobiales bacterium
CAACGTCTGAAGTCCACCCGCAGGCGCTCGATCCACTCCATTCTTGGTCACCGTCGCGAACAGAACCCCTTCGGGAGTGGATGGGACAACCATTCCCACATCTAAAAGCCTATGTCAAGGAATATTTGCTTGGAGGAATTATTTCTTTTTCGGGCGGTTTTCATCGCCCCTTCCAGCGGGGATGGCGTTTTTCGGCGAAGGCCCTGGCGCCTTCCAGTTGGTCCTCGCTGGCATAGAGGGCGTCCACGGTCTTGAGCTTGCGCTTGGTCACCAGGGCGAAAGCTTCGGGGATCGACAGGTGCATGGTTTCGCGCAGAGTTTCCTTGATGGCGGCGAAAACCAGCGGGGGGCCAGCGGCCAGGTGATCCGCCAGCTCGCGCGCCCGCGTCATCAAATGGGCGGCGGGCACGATTTCGTTGACGATGCCCCAGTGCTTGGCCTCGGCGGCATCGAATCTCCGGCCGGTGAACAGCATCTCGGAGGCCACGTGGTAGGGGATGTGGCGCGGCAGCTTGATGGTGGCGGCATCGGCCAGCGTGCCGGAATTGATCTCGGGCAGCGCGAAAGTGGCGTGTGCTGCCGCGATAATGATATCGGCTGAAATCATGATCTCGAAACCGCCGCCGAAGGCCAATCCGTTGATCGCCGCGATCACGGGTTTGTTGAGGCCGGGCAATTCCTGCAAGCCGCCGAAGCCGCCAACGCCATAATCCGAATCCGGCGCTTCACCCGCGGCGGCGGCTTTCAGATCCCAGCCGGGGCAGAAGAACTTTTCGCCCGCCGCCGTGAGGATGGCGACGCGCAGGCCGGGATCGTCGCGGAAACTTGCGAAAACATCTCCCAGGATGCGGCTGGTGGCGGCATCGATGGCATTGGCCTTGGGCCGGTCGATGGTGACTTCGAGGACGGGGCCACGGCGTTCAGTAAGGATGGGATTGGTCATGGGTTTCTCATCTTGATAAGGGCATCGGCGGCAACGGCGCCTTCGCTAAGAACAAGCAGGGGGTTCACGTCGAGCTCCACGATAAGCCCGCGATGGGCGGCTGCAAAGGCGGCGATGGCTTCAATCGCCTCGATCACCGCTGCTTGATCGCCGGACTTGCCCCGGAAGCCTTCGACCAGCTTCCACACTTTCAGCGATTTGAGGGCACGCTCGATCTCGGCTCGCGACGTGGGGAGGATTAATGCTGCCTTGTCTTGCACGAGTTCGGTGAGGACGCCGCCCGCGCCTACGACAAGAGCCGTGCCGAATTGCGGATCCGAGGTGAGGCCAACGATGAGTTCGGCAACGGCGCCCGTGACCATGCGCTCGATCAGAACATCGGATGCCAGCTTGCCCATCGCGCGGGCTGCCGCCTTCACATCTTCCGCCGACGTGAGATTGAGTGCGATCCCTCCCGCTTCGGTTTTGTGGGCAATCGCCGAAGACGAGACTTTCAGAACCACGGGATAGCCCAGCTTGCTGGCGGCGTTCACCGCATCTTCCGCCTTGCAGGCAATGCCCTCGGGGACCGGCAGGCCGTATGATTTCAGCAATTGCTTGGCGGCGAACTCGCTCAGGGCCGCTTCGCCCTGGCCGCGCGTGGGCTCCGCCGTCATGGCAGACGGCGCATCGGGCCTGGCCCAGTTCCGGCCAATGGCGGCGGCGGCTTCGAAGGCGGTCAGCGCATCGTCGAGGCCCATCATGGGAGCAACGCCGTGCTGACCCAATTCGGTAGCTAGAGCAAGCGGCATGCACTCGGGAAGTGACGCGACAATCGCCGCGCGTGCGCTGGTGGTTTTTGCCGCGGCCATCAGGGACGCGGCGGCGGCGCGCCAGTTAACGGAATTCATTTTTGCGTTGGTGGGCGTGTCGAGGATCAGCATGGCCGCGTCATAGCCGCCGCTGAGCACGGCTGAAAACGTCGCGGTAAGCTTTGCCTCCTGGTTCCAGATGAAGGTGTGATAGTCGAGTGGATTGTCGATGCTCACATATTCATTGAGCGTGCCTGCGACTTTCGCTTTCGTTTCCTGATCGAAAGGGGAAAAGCGGACATTTTTGTCCATCGCCATATCGGCCGCCAATGCGGCCTCGCCGCCGGAGCAGCTCATGGAGACGATGCGGTTGCCGGCGAGGGGGCCGCCGTAGTGCAGAAGCTTCAGCGTTTCGGCGAAGGCCGTCACCGATTTCACCCGCGCCACGCCGTAGCGCTCGAACAGCGCATCGTAGAGCGCATCGGCGCCGGCAAGCGAAGCCGTGTGGCTCATGGCGACCTTGGCGCCTTGCGCCGAGCGGCCGGTTTTAAGGGCAACGACGGGTTTGCGAAATTCACGCGCCACGGCGGCGGCCCGGGCGAAGGCGGGGATGTCAGGCAGGCCTTCGATGTGGAGGCCAATGGCGGTAATGCGCTTGTCGCGAGCCAGGGTTTCCAGCATTTGCGCCACGTCCACATCGGCCTGGTTGCCGATGGCGAAGACGCAGGCCACGGGCAGGGCCCGCATGGTCATGGTGAAGTTGCAGGCCATGTTGCCGGACTGGCTGGCGATGGCCACTCCCGACGAGCAAGGCTCGATGCCGTGTTCGTCGGGCCAAAGTGCGGCGCGGGCGAGGCCGTTGACATAGCCGTAACAGTTGGGGCCCATGAGCGGCATGCCATTTGCGGCGGCGAGAAGTTCGTCCTGCAAACTTTTATCGCCTGTTTCCGCAAAGCCCGAGGCATAAATGACGGCGCCGCCGCAGCCCCTGGCCTTCAGTAAACGGACGATTTCTATGGTGGGTTCGCGCTTCACCGCAATGAAGGCGGCATCGACGGGGCCTTCAATATCATCCACCGATTTGGTGGTGGCGATGCCGCCAAGTTGCTGACGCTTTGGATTAACCGCCCAGATTTTGCCGGTAAAGCCCAGCTCGCGAGTGCGGGTGATTGCAACATCACATTCGCTGCCGCCGATGAACGCGATGGAGCGTGGGTGGAGGAGGCGGGTCAAGTCGCGGGTCACAGCATGCGCCTGCGAGACCGCGCGACCCCCACCCCTAGCCCCTCCCCACAGGGGGGAGGGGGATTTAGGTGAC
>JACMJT010000648.1 GCA_014380505.1 Hyphomicrobiales bacterium
TAGTCACGAGTCATGTCTTCCCAATTCAAATCCGCGACCGCCCTCTCGATTCCCGCCGGCACCAGCACCGCCGCCCAGGACTTGCACTGGCTGGAGCAGAACATTCCCTGCCAGGCGGCCTGTCCGGCGGGCACCGACATACCCGGTTATCTCGAAGCGATCTACCACGGGAAATTTGCCGAGGCGTACGAGATCAACCTGCGCGACAACGTGTTTCCCGCGATATTGGGACGCGTCTGTTCGCGGCCCTGCGAAGGGGCCTGCCGGCACGGATGGGAAGGCAACGGGGAGCCGGTCGCAATCTGTTTTTCAAAGCGCTCGGCTGCTGATTTTTCAGTTAACGCGCCGGTCGTGCTCAAGCCGGCAGCGGCGACGGGACGGAAAGTCGCCGTCATCGGGGCGGGCGTGGCGGGACTTGCGGTGGCCCGTGAACTCGCCCTGGCCGGACATGCGGTAACCGTGCTGGAAAAGCACAAATCACCCGGCGGCATGCTGAACCAGGGCATCCCCGCCTTTCGCCTGCCGCGCGAACTCATCGATCGGGAAATCCACCAGATCGCCGCGATAGGCGTGAGCATCCGTTGTGGGACCAACGTCGGCGTAGACGTCACCCTCAAGCAACTCTGCGCAGAATTCGGTGCCGTGATCATGGCGGCGGGCACCCTGAGGCCGAACGTGCTGAACCTGCCGGGCAAGGACCTCAGGGGCATCGAGCACGGCCTGTCTTTCCTGTTGCAGGTCAATGAACAGGGCCGTCGCGATGTCGGCAAGCGCGTGGTGGTGATCGGCGGTGGCTATACGGCCATGGATTGCGCGCGCACGGCCCTGCGCCTCGGCGCGCAAGTAGGCGTGGTGTACCGGCGTGCGAGGGAAGACATGGTGGTGCTGCCAGGAGAACTCGAAGAACTCATCGAGGAGGGCGGCCACCTCGAGACCAATTCCTCCCCGGTCGAATTCCTCGGCCGGGACGGCAAGGCAATCGGCGTGCGTTTCGTCCGCACCCGCCAGGGGGAACCCGGCCCTGACGGCCGCCGCCTGCCCGTCGAAATTCCCGGCAGCCAGCGGGACATCGGTGCCGATACGGTGATCCTGGCGACCGGGCAGTTTCCCGATGCCACATGGGTCGATACGGCGATGAAACCCGGCCTGATCGCCCGGGATGGCTGGCTTGCAAGCGGAAAGGCCCAGGAAACCGCGTTGCCGAACCTGTTCGTGGCGGGCGATTTCGCCCTTGGCGCCACGACGCTCATCCAGGCCATCGGCCACGCACGTGAATGCGCCCGCAAAGTGGACGCGTGGCTGACAGGAACCGTACCTGTCCGCCGGGCGGCCAAAGCCGCGCCGGCATTCATGTCGAAAGTGCCGGGCGGCCATACCACCGGCCGATCCGCGGCCATGAACCTGATTCCGATCCATCCCATGCCCGTGATTCCGGTGGCGAAGAGAGGCATGGACGCGGAGGTCGAAACCGGCTTTGCCAGGCCGGCAGCAACAGAAGAAGCGTCGCGATGCTACCTGTGCCACTACAAGTTCGAGATCGTCGACCCGAAATGCGTGCTTTGCGATGAGTGCCTGAAGGTGAGGCCGGTGGAGGGATGCATCGTGGAGATTGCCGCCCTGGTCCGGGATGACGAGGGGCGCATCACCGGCTACGAGAAGGTGGAGCCGGGCGTCACCGATTCGCTTTATTACAACCGCCTTTGGATAGACCAGACCCAGTGCATCCGCTGCGGGCAATGCGAGGCTGTCTGCCCGGTCAACGCCATCACCATCCAGAAAGTCAGCCTGGACGCGGATTTCGTGGCTGCCTGACCGCTTATTCCGGCGCCAGAGGCGGTTCCCGGGCCGCCGGCCTGTTCCCAAACACCGATTCTTGTGCTTATACTCTTCAAATAGCCGCAATTCCGGCAAAGACCCGCGTAACCGACCGGAATTCGGCCAAGACAACCGAGGACTGGCCATGGGCCAGGACTTCGGATCTTTAGGAGACGGAGTTGGCCCTGGTTCTCGCAGTCGATATGGCTGGCGTTCCCAGCCGGTGGTTGATGGTCGAAGAGGCCATTTCCTACTACGCCCGCCGCATGGTGGCGTGGTCGCTTGGCGATACAGTGGCGACCTACCACGGCGGGGTTTCGCGGCTGACCGGCGAGCGCTCCGA
>JACMJT010000649.1 GCA_014380505.1 Hyphomicrobiales bacterium
ACCATGGCGGTGGAGGCCGAGAGGCCGCCGATGAAGGCCACCATGGCAAAGAAGCTGCTCTGGGCGCTGACCGGAAGGGCCAGCACGAACATATCGCCATCGGCACTTGGCGGCAGAAAGGCGAGGCCGGCAATGGCGATGGGGATCACAAAGATATTGATGGCGACGAGATAGAGCGGAAACAGCCAGGCGGCGCGGCGGATATCGGAGGGGGCGGCATTCTCGACCACGGCCACATGAAACTGCCGGGGCAAAAGGATAATGGCGAATGCCGCAAGAAGCGTGAGGGTCAGCCAGCGGGTGCCGCTCAAACCTTTTGCCAGCACGGCCTGGACATGCTGGTCCGAGGTCAGATGGGCGGCAAGTTTTTCAAAGCCGCCCATCATGGAGAGGGTCACAAACAGCCCCACCGCCACGAAGGCCACAAGCTTGACGATGGACTCAACCGAGATGGCGAGGATCATCCCGTCCTGATGCTCGGTGGTATCAATGTGGCGGGTGCCGAACAGGATGGCAAAGACACCCATGGTGAGGGCCACCAGCATGGACAATCCGTCGGAGCCCGGCACGCCCGGCATGATGGCCTCGGGAAACAGCGGATCGGTGATCATGGTCTGCAGGGATTGCGACACTGCCTTGAGCTGGATTGAGATATAGGGCACCACGCCAATGGTTGCGACTGCCGCAACGAGTGCGCCCAGGGCCTCGCTTTTGCCATAGCGGGCCGAGAGAAAGTCAGCGATGGAGGCAATGTTCTGGCGTTTGGCTATTTCGGCAATGCGCTGCAGAAGCGGCCAGCCAAGGGCAAAAACCAGGATGGGCCCGATATAAATCGGCAGGAAATCAAAGCCCGAGCGCGAGGCAATGCCGACGCTGCCGAAATAGGTCCATGAGGTGCAATAGACGCCAAGCGACAGGGCATAGATGAAGGGGCGGGGCGAGCCGGGTTTTCGCCGGTTGGCAGGTCGGTCACCCCAGGTTGCGACGGCAAAAAGGCCGCCCAGATAGGCCAGCCCGAAGAAGAAGATAATCCAGCTTTGCAGCATGGGGCAAGCCTAGGCGAAAACATTGCGAATTGAAATGCCGGGGCCGGCGAAGGCGTCTAGACGGCGGGAACGCCCAGCACATCGCGCACCAGCGGCACCTGTTTCAAGGCCCACATGAGATGGGCCTTTTCGGGAGCGTGGAGTTTCTTCGGGTCGACACGGTTAGACGGCGGAACGCCCTGCTCAATATCGGCAAGCTGCTGCTGGAGAATGGCGCGCAGGATAATCTGGTGGGCTTCGAGAAGGCCGTCAATATTTTCTTCGAGAACACCCGGCCTGCCGCGCAGCGCGTCCAATCTGGCGGCGGTGGAACGATCAGGCAAGGCGTGGCGAAGCGCCAAGACCCGGGCTGCCGAGAAAATCGGCATGATGCCGTGCATCTTCAGATCCATGCGGCCATCTTCTTCCAGCTTGAAGCGGCCAAACCAGTTGACCGGGGGACTGGCCCTTGCGGCGTTCAAGTCCCTGAGTTGCAGGAAGGAGATTGTCTTGGAAGCGGCCGCAATGGCATCGCTGCGCAGATCATCAACCAAGCCATGATCACCATATACCGGCAAGGCATCGAAAAATATGTCGGCATTCAGGATGTCCTGCGGCTCGGCCCGGGACAGCCAATGGGCCACCTGCTTGCGCCATTGGCCGGCGGATTTGCACCAGGCGTCATTGCCCGCCATTACGCCGCCCTTGCAAAGGGGAACGCCCACCTCGTCAAGAATGGCATTCATGCGCTGGCCCAGCTTCAGGAGCCAGGCCACGGCTCTTGGCTCATCTGCCGCGTCAAAGATGATTGCGTTGTCCTGGTCGAGAGCCAACAAGCTTTCACCGCGGCCTACCGAACCCAGAACCATCACCGCAAAACGCAAGGCTTTCGGTTTTGGAAATGCCGCAGACACTTCGCGCTCCGCCATTGCTGCGGCGCGGGCCGTCAGGCTGCGCACTTCGCCTGAAATAATTCCGGCGATATCGCGGGGATCCACATCCTCATGCAGCAGGGCGCGCACGGCGTTCGCCAGTTTGCGCCAGACCATGGCAAGCTCTTCAAGCCCTGCGGCTTCTTCCAACGCGTCGGCAAAGGCCAGGGCCTCATCAGCCTGCAGGCGCAGGAGATCGCGCTGGGTGATGGCGCCCACAAGCTTGCCTTCAGCGTCGACCACGCCCATGTGACGGTATTTTTTGCGGCGCATGCGCCCGAAAGCGATGTAGA
>JACMJT010000650.1 GCA_014380505.1 Hyphomicrobiales bacterium
CCCGAAAACCCCCGCCAACACCCTGTTCATTGCCCGCTCCACCAGATGACCTATTTTGAAATTATATCAAAGCGCATGATGGTTCGCGCCTTGCCGAGGTAGGAAACCTCTTCGATCTCCGTCCAACCCCGTTTTCCGTAGTAGCCCGGCAAGGTCCCGGAGGTGAACAGGAAGAGTTGGCGGTATCCCGAATTTTCGACATAGGCGATGGCGGCATTGAGCAATCCGGTGCCGATCCCCTTGGCCCGCTGGTTCTCGGACACAAACAATTGGCCCAGCCAGGGCGTGAGTTGCGGACGGATGGTCATCTCATGCGCCAGCAAATTCACCGAGCCTAGAAGGGTGTCACCAAGCCTGGCCACCAGGACTCGCGGAAGCGCCGAACTGCAAGCCGCTTGCTCCAGGAATGCTTCATAGGATGCCGGGCAATCATGTCCCGTCAGCGGCCCCCAAAGTTCAAACTGATCCGCCGCCAGTTGCGCGCACCAAGGCGAGGCTGGCGCAAGCGGTTCAATCGATGCCTCTCCCATCCGGCAAGCCGCTGCGGCGCTAAGCTCGCTGCAATTCCTGTTTCAGGCGCCGCGCCACGATGCGATCCTCGCCCGGCTTCAGCGTAATCACACCAAGGTCCAGGCTGTTTTCCGCCGTCCAGACCAGAATGGAAGGCTCCCCGGCCCGCATTTTCTGTACGACATCGGCGCGGCTGATGCCGGTCGCCGCCTCATCCCATGTCACGCGGATATGGGGCCAGCGGTTGAAAATCTCCGGCAGGTACATTTCGGCCTTCACACCAGGCACGGCGGTGATGCTGTCGCTGATGATCTTGACGCGGCGTTCCCATTCCGCCCACTCCTTGGCGTGATCGCGCTCCAGGAAGGACTCCAGCGCGACCATGATGCCCAACATCTCCTCCTTATTAACCTTCATGCCGCGTCCGATGGTGGCGGAAGACGGCGCGTTGTTGGCGCGTGCCGCGGCGATCAGGTCCGCCCGCCCCAAGAGCAGGCCCGACGATTGCGGCGCCATCAGTCCCTTGCCGCCCGAGAAGCACACCAGGTCGAATCCCATCTTGACCCACTTGGAAATATTCTCCACCGGATGCACGTCGGCGGCGGCGTCGTTGAAGGTGGGGATGTTGACCTTTTTGCCGATCTCCACGAACTCCGCGTCCTTTATCTCGCCCTTGCCGTTGGCGTAATTCAGGAAGAACAGCATGGCGGTCTTTTCGTTGACGGCGCTTTCCAATTCGGCGCGGGTGGTGACCTCGACCATCTTGACACCGGTGTTGCGGATGCCGTGGTCATAGGCGAAGCGATGGGCTTTCTGGACGATGACCTCGTTCTTCATGCCCGTGAGGTCGGGGATCTGGTTTATCTTCACCCGGTCGGTCCCGGTCAGCACCCCGGCCGTTGCCAGAGTCAGCGCGGACGCCGCGCCCGCGGTCACCATCGCCGCCTCGGAGCCGACCAATGCGGCGACCCGTTTGCCCACCGCGTTATGCAGTTCCTCGACCTCGACAAAATACTGCGAGGCATAGTTGATCGCCTCCATCACTTCCGGGCGCATCAGCGAACCGCTATGGGTGGTGTAGGTGCCGGCGGCATTGATGAAGGGGCGGACATTGAGCTCGCCGAGCAGATCCCGCTTCCCCCGCGCGGCTGCCGCCGGTGCGGCGCCGCTGACTAGCGCCGTTAAAGCGGCAGGCAGCGCCACCGCACCCTGCATGAAACTCCTGCGGCGTGTCTTCATGATATTTCCCCCTATGTCTTTGGCCGCTTGAAGCGGCTTTTCTACTTATTCTGCGCCGCAACCACCGGCACTTCGTTGCGTACCTGTTGTTTCGGCGGCTTGGCGGGCTCTTTCTTGCGGAGCCAAGGCGGCAGGCCGCTGGCGTCCTCGCCTTCATAATGCGGCCGGTCCAAGGTTTTGAGGAAATATTCCCGCCCCGGCAGACCATCCATCTCAGACTCCAGGGCCGGGAAGGAGGCTTCGGTGGTGCCGGGCGGTACCGGCTGCGGGATTAAAGTGGCAGCACCCTTGATCACCGCCTGCTTGATACCCTCGAAGGCGGCCTTGCGGTCCTCTTCCTGGGCCAACTTGGGAATCTCCATCGCCTCGCCGGGATCGACCACATAGGCGGACGACATTCTCAGACGATAGACCGACGAGATGCCGTCATACTTGCCGGTCTTGGGGTTCAGCATACCGTCGGCGTTGCGGCGCAGGGCATAATACAAGGAGACGGCATCCTCGTGCTCGCGGGTGCCTTGCTGGCCGCCATCCTGGGCGAAGGTGTTCTCGGCATAAAGATCGCGCCAGTCGCGATAGCCGCCGAGCAGGCCGGTGGCGCTGAGGCCGTCGCGCGCCATGTTGAGCCGGATCTTGCCCTGACGGAAGTTGGTGTCGCCCGTCTGATCGTAGAACCAGGCGATGCGCGGCGAATGCAGATGATCCACCTGTTCGGTTTCCACCACGCCGTTATTGATCCTGGCTTTGAGCTTGGTGTACTGCGCCGATTGCAGAATGCGGTAGGAATAGTCGGCGGCGATGCCGCCGCGTGCATCCTTTACGATGTTATCAGGCGAATAACCGATCTCCACCACCGCATCGCGGTCGTTCATCGGGTCCTGGTTGCCGGAGACCCGGATCACCATGGTATAGAGACCCTCGATCATCTTGTCGTTGGCACGCAGGTCCAAGGTGGCGTTGCCGCCGCCCCGCCAAGGCGCGTCGCAGCCCCAGGAGCGATAGAGCGCGTTGTCGATGCCCTTCTCGCCATC
>JACMJT010000651.1 GCA_014380505.1 Hyphomicrobiales bacterium
GCCTTGACCATGTGTTTCATCATGGGCGGGAAAAAGGTGTTAACGGCCATGATGTCGGAAACCTGGCCGCCCTGGCTGACGTGCCTGGCGATCTCGGCGCAGGCTTCCTCCACCTGCACCTTGCCGCTGGCGGAGGAGACGATCTCAAGGGTGCGCAGGATCGGCACGCCCGAGCGCATCAGGGTGGCGTAGGTGCGGCAGAAGCGGGAGAGGGCGATCTTGTGCACGAGATTGCCGAAAATGGGTGCGCGGACGAGGAACCGGTGCCACTGGGCGCGCCCGTTAGGCGTGGCGATGTATTTACTGAAGGCAACCCAGCTGGCATAAGCGCCGATGGCGAGCGCCCACCACCAGGCCTTCATGAAATCGCTCAAGTCGATGAGGAACTGCGTGGGAGCGGGCAGCTTCGCGCCGAAGTCAGCGAACATCGCGGCGAACACCGGGATGACGAAAATCAGCAACACGTTGACCAGCGCGACCGCCAAGCCGATGACCGCGATCGGGTAAGTCATGGCGGACTTGACCTTCTTGGTCAGCTTGACGGTGGACTCGAAATAGCCGGCCACCTTGGTGAGAATCTCCGCCAGGCCGCCTGACGCTTCACCGGCCTCCACCATGGAGATGAAGAGATTCGGGAAGGATTTGGGAAATCTCTTCACCGCTTGGGAGAACGAGGTGCCGGTGGAAATGTCGTTGCGCACATCGCGGATCACGATGCGGAAGACTTGGTCCTCGGTCTGATCCTGCAGTGCCTCGAGACAAGAAACCAGCGGCAGGCCGGCGGTGAGGAGCGAAGCAAGCTGGCTGGTAAAAATCGCGAGCTCGCCGAGGCCGAGGCTGTAAGTCTTGGCCTTCTTCTCGAGGGATTTCTGCTTGGCCATTGCCTGCGCGGCCTTAACGCTGGATTGCTTGGGGGTAGCTGCCGCTGGAGTCGCCATAGTGGCGCAAGCTAGGCCGATTACCGGAACGGCGGCAATCCCTTTTCCACCCATCCCACGACAGGGGAACAGGAACGAACAAAAGCTTGAAGGCCGGGTGTCCAGGGACACTCTCGCCCCTCGTAAATGCGGGTATAGTTTAGTGGTAAAACCTCTGCCTTCCAAGCAGGTGTCGTCGGTTCGATTCCGACTACCCGCTCCAGCTTTTACAGGGATTTCGAGACCACCCTCAAAGCATGAAGTAGGTCTCGTCGGTGCCAAGGAATCGCCGGCTTGGCGGCTCGTAAACCACCCGCCAGACATCGGCATATTTGGCCCACGGCCCGGGCACCGGCCCATCATAAACAACCCGGGGGACCGGCGCCGGGCCGGCCGGCCGGGAGCCCAGGCGTTCCAAAAACAAGGCGTGTCCTTCCGCCTGCGAGAAGAAGACGCTCCGCCGTTCGATGGGGTGGGCGTCTGGCGACAGGCGGGCGAATTGCGCCACACTTTGGGCGCGCCGCTCCATTTCGACCGCGGCTTTGCGGCAGGCTTTGACGAAATCTCCCGCGGCCGCATGCCCATATGCAATGAGCCCGGATTCGGTTCGCTTGAAGAGAATCACCGTGATCCCGGGCGC
>JACMJT010000652.1 GCA_014380505.1 Hyphomicrobiales bacterium
GGCTATCAGCCGACGCACGTTGATCGAACGAATTGATCGCTTTATCAGCTCAATCGAAAAACGCAAGGTAGAGCCCGATCATTGGGAGGGCCACTGCACCAAGCTGGCCATAGCTGATATTGGTAATGGCCGCGTTGAGCGGGCCGAAGCGAAGATAATCCTGGCTAGGACACCAACTGAGCTGCGCGTGACCTGCGAGCCTCTCGACGTTTTGCCGAATAGTCGCAATCCGACCATAGCCGAGTTACGTGCTGAGCTTGAGCGGATTAAATCCCAGGCGCCGAACTAGGGTCGAAACTTAGTAAATCTGTTGCGAATAGAATCTAAGCTACTCCCCGAGAATCGGACAGTGACGTAAGCTCTGGAAATGGGTCTGCTGGTCTTCATGTGAGGAGATCGGCGATGACGAAGCGGAAGCAGCACAAGCCCGAGTTCAAGGCGCGGGTTGCGCTCGAAGCGATGAAGGGCGAGCAGACGGTTGGCGAACTGGCGAGCCGATTTGGCGTTCACCCGACAATGATTCATCAATGGAAGAAGGCGCTGGTCGAAGGGGCGGCGGAAGTCTTTCAGCGAGGCCGTACCCCGGCGGAGCCGGTGGATGCCGGTCGCATCAAGGAGCTGCATGCCAAGATTGGCGAGCTGACGGTGGAACGGGATTTTTTGGAACACGGGCTGCGTCTGCTCCCCGGCAGGAGCGCAAAGCGATGATCCAGCCCGACCACCCGAGCCTGTCGATCGTCCAGCAGTGCCGGCTGGCGTCGATCGGCCGCTCGTCGTTCTATCATGTGCCTCGGGGCGAGGGCGCGGAGAACCTCGAACTGATGGCCAAGATCGACCGTCAGTTCCTGGAGACGCCATTCTACGGTGCGCGGCAGATGACATGGCACCTGCGGGCCGCGGGCCATGCGGTGAACGTTAAGCGGGTTCGCCGTCTGATGCGGCTGATGGGATTGATGCCTATCTACCGGCAGCCGAGGACCAGCATTCCGGCCAAGGGGCACAAGCTTTACCCGTATCTGCTGCGGGGCCTCAGGATCGACCGGCCCAACCAGGTGTGGTGTGCCGACATCACCTACATCCCGCTGGCCAAGGGCTTCCTGTACCTGGTGGCGATCATGGACTGGTGGAGCCGCAAGGTTCTGGCATGGCGTCTGTCGAACACCATGGACGTGCAGTTCTGCGTCGATGCGCTGGATGAGGCGCTGGACCGTCATGGCCGGCCTGAGATCTTCAACACCGACCAGGGCAGCCAGTTCACGTCGTGGGCTTGGACACAGCGGCTGAATGAGGCTGGCGTGCGCATCTCGATGGATGGTCGCGGCCGGTTCCTCGATAACATCTTCATCGAACGGCTGTGGCGCTCGCTGAAGTACGAGTGCATCTACCTGCATGCCTTCTCGGGCGGGCGAGAGGCTCGTCAGGGGATCGGTGATTGGATGATCTTCTACAATCATCGGCGTCCTCATGCCGCGCACGGCGGCGAGACGCCGGGCAAAGTATATCGAGGAAGGCTGTCGGCTTGCGGTGCGGGCGCAAGCCCCGCCCACCACCCCACAGCCCAGGCAGCGGAACGAGCGGGTGTTAAAACCCCA
>JACMJT010000653.1 GCA_014380505.1 Hyphomicrobiales bacterium
AGCTGGTACGCTTTCGCCACAATGACGCGGGCGATCTCGACAAGCGGCTGGCGCGTTCGGAAGGCGAAGAGGGCGGCCGCCTTGTGGTGCTCGAAGGCATCTATTCGATGCTGGGCGACCGGGCGCCGCTCGCCGACTTCATCGAGGTGAAAAGGAAGCATGGCTTCCAGCTTCTGGCCGACGAGGCCCATTCCTTCGGCGTACTCGGCCCCCATGGGCGGGGGCTGGCGGATGAAGCGGGACTGGAGGACGAGGTCGATTTCGTCGTCGGCACATTCTCCAAGAGTGTCGGCGCCATCGGCGGGTTCGGTGCGGGCAATCATCCAGAGTTCGAAATCCTGCGCTATGCCATGCGGCCCTACATGTTCACGGCGTCATCGTCGCCCGCCTCCATCGCCACGTCGCTCGCGGCGGTGAAGAAGCTGGCAGCGGAACCATGGCGGCGCGAGCGCTTGGCGGCGAATTCGGCGCGGCTATTTCAGGGTTTCAAAGGGCTCGGCCTCGACACGGGTTGTGATGAAGTGAGCCCGGTGATCGCGGTTAAATGTTCCGATGAGTCGACCACCATCGGCATGTGGAACGCGCTGCTGGCGGCTGGCGTCTATGTCAACATCGCGCTGCCGCCGGGCACGCCCAACAAGCTTTGCCTGCTGCGCTGCTCCGTCTCCGCCGCCCATACGGACGCCGAGATCGACCGCATCATCGAGCTGTTCGGCGAGGTGGTTGCCGCGGGGCATGGAAAGAAGGTGGTGAACGGGTAGGAGGTTACCGCACCGCGCCGCGCCTTAAGAGGTAAGGCAGAAGCATGAAACCGGCGAGGACCGGGTGGCGGCGCTGCCAATCGGTGAGTTCGATCCTGTGGCCGGAGTGGCGCTCGATTTTCCACGCGAGGTAATCGGCGCCGCCCACGAAGGTGAAGCCGGCCTTGATGAGGCGGGCGAGGGACCAGAGTTTGCCGGCGGCACGGCGTGCGCGCCAGTTGGCCCTGACCGGAACGATATCTTTCATGAGCGTTGCGGCGTTGCGGTAATAATCCTCGTGGGCGGCAACGAGGGAGGCCGCGCGGTTTACCGAAGCTTCGGCGCGGAGTTCGGTTCCATAGGTGGCGGCAAAGCCTTTTGCCCATACGGTGAGCGGCGCATCATCAGGCGCCAGAGCAAGGGCGTGGCCATACATGGTGCGGACAGCTTGTGCGATGGCGGCGGCGGCGCGGTCATCCCGGCTGAACAGAAGTGCCGAGGGTTGTGCGAAGCGGGCCCAGAAATAGGGATTGGGTGCCTTCATCCATCGGGCAAACAGCGCCAGCGGCATGACGGCGTATTTGGCGCGGGTTGAGCGGCCTTCGAAATCCCACTCGGCATAGTAGACGTTGGGGGGTGCAAGCCGGCAGCCCAGGCGGCTCAGCGGATTGCCGCTGACGCCGGAATAATCCGCCGTCAGCACATAAAGATCGATGAGCGAGTCGGTGGTGGCGGTGCCGCGCAGGCAGGAACCGTAGGCCAGCATCGCCATGACTCCACTGTGCAGCCCGCGCACATGATCGGCCATGGCGCGAATTTCCGGCGGTACCGGGCGGGCCAGGATTTCAGCGACCAATGTCTCGAGGTTTGTCATTCAGCCTCGAACATAGGTGAAGATAGGACCGGTTTCGACCTGCAAAGCCTCGCCGCCTGGCGCATCGAAAAACTCCCCATCGAGAACGAAGCTGACGGGACTGCGGATCGCCAGAGCGGCGGTGCTGAAACTCGCAGCACCGGGCGGGCCTTTGCGGTTTTCGCTGCCATAGAGAATTGGCAAAAGCCAGCGCGGCAGCGACGGCACCGGCCAGGGAATGACCGTGGCGCGGATGGGCCCCTGCTTGCCGCCCCAAAACGGCGTGCTGCCGAGGGTGAGCTTTTCCAAAGTGGTTGCGAGCACAAGCAAGTGCTGCCCGTGGGCCACGAACTTTCCACCCGTCTCGACGGAGATGGCAAAAGGCCGGTCGAAGCGCGAGGAATCATAGGGGTTTGAAGGGGTGAACAGCGAACGCGCCACGGCGCCCGCCAATGTGGCGAAAATTGCCAAATCGCCTTTAACGCCTCTGGCGTTGAACGTCTGCTGCACAAAAAGCGCTGCCTGGGAAATGGCGCCGGTGCCGAGGAACATGCCGTGGCGGGGCTTGCCATCGCTGGGATTGGCCGCCCTGAGGGTGGGCCTGCCGTTAAGCTCCGTAGGCTGAAGATTTTTGATGAAATTGGCCTGGGCATCGAGCCCGCGATGGCGGAAGCCCAGATCGGCCGCCGTCATATTGGTGGAGCCATGGGGCAGCAGCGCCAGGCGGGGCAGACTGGCGAAGGGTTTTCTTTCGGCAAGCTCGGTCTGGATGGCCTGAATGGTGCCGTCGCCCGAGCTGATGAAAAGATCACTGACGCCCACCTCCGCCAACTCATCGAGAATTTGCGGTAGCCGGTCGAAACGCTCGAGCACCTTGACCGAAACGCCGGGGGCGCCCGCCAGCTTTCCGGCGAGCGCCAGCCCTTGACCCGAGGATTTGCCGGAGCGCGGATTGACGAGGAGGCCTGCGCGCATCAGCCCTGCATCATCCATGACGTGAGGGGGCCGCCGCGTCTGGCACTCAGGGCCTGCATCAGTTGCACGCCGTGGAGCGCCAGACACGCAAGCGTCCAGATCGCCACCGCCATCAACCCCCAGTCGGGCCGGCCGATGAGGACACCCAGGGTGAGGAGGATGAGATTGGGATTGCGCCTGGCCGTCACTTGGCGAAACAGCGTATCAAGTTTACGCCAGATATGAATTTCGAGGCCAAGCCATTTGATGGCGATGCCTTCCATGATGCGCTGGGCGAGATAGCCGCCGAGAATCGCCGCGATAACCAACCAGAACGTTGTGGTGGACCAACCGAGCCCGGCGGCATCAAGCCCCAAACCCCAGGCCACATACCAGAAGGGGGGATGAACCAGATCGATGCCGTGGTCGAAGATGTCGCCCCACTTGCTTGAGGTAAGTGTCACCCGTGCTAGCTTGCCGTCGACCGTGTCGAGGAAGGTCATAAGCCAGGCGGCCACCAGTCCCAAGGCAAAATCGCCACGCAGGAACAGCCAGAACGCCAGCACCATGAGGATGGCGCCGAGGGTTGTGATCAGATTGGGAGAGATATTGCGGGGCGCCAGCCAGCGTGTCGCGTGGAAGGAGGGCACGGGCCAGAGATGCTTGGTGACGATATCGGTAGCGCCCTTGTAGGTGCCCATGAACATGCGCCATTCGACAGAGGCAACATTGGCCGGCGATGCGGCGAAGGCATAGGGCGTCTCGCGCTTCCTCAGGGCCTTCCAGAATTTCAGGCCCAGTTCGCCGGGTGTCCGGGCATCAAGAGCAAGGCCAGCCGCTTCGGGTTTGGCACCAGAGAGAAGTGCGGCTGCGGCGATGACATCGCGGCCCCGCACGTTTGCCGCAAGGGGCGTAGCGCCCGAGGGGCCTTCGCCCATCAACAGAAGTTTCGGCGTTTCGGCAAGCACGGCGATCAGCGGCTGGTCGAGGACCGCATC
>JACMJT010000654.1 GCA_014380505.1 Hyphomicrobiales bacterium
GACAATCGCACGGGCTATCCCATCGGCCTGTCCTATCCGCCCGATTGGGGCGAGCGCACGATGAGCCTTAGGCCCGGCGACCGCACGGAACTGAAACCCGGCATGACATTTCACTTTATGACCGGCCTGTGGCTGGAGACGATGGGGCTGGAGATCACCGAGAGCATCCTGATCACCGAAACCGGCGTTGAATGCCTGGCGAATGTTCCGCGCCAATTGTTCGTGAAAAACTGATGGCACCGCTTCGCCCCACACCAATCGTTTCCACCGTCGATTTCGACAGGGATGGCACACAGCACGGTTTCCTCCGATTGCCCCACAGCCGTGACGATTCCGCCTGGGGATCGGTAATGATTCCCGTCGCTGTTGTGAGGAATGGTAACGGGCCGACGGCACTTTTCACCGGCGGAAACCATGGCGATGAATATGAGGGGCCGATCGCGCTCTTCGATCTGGCGCGAACACTCAACCCCAAGGATGTCAGCGGCACGGTCATCATCGTGCCGGCCATGAACTATCCAGCCTTCCGGGCCGGCACCCGCACGTCACCCATCGACAAGGGCAACATGAACCGGATTTTTCCGGGCCGGCCGGACGGCACCGCCACGGAGAAGATTGCCGATTATTTTCAGCGCGAGTTGCTGCCCCGGGCGGACATTGTCCTGGATTTCCATTCGGGCGGCAAGACGCTGGATTTTCTGCCATTCTGTGCCGCGCATATTTTGCCCGACAAGGTTCAGGAAATGAAAGCATTGGCGGCGGTTGAAGCGTTTTCCGCGCCCTATTCCATGCCCATGCTGGAGATCGACGCTGTCGGCATGTACGACACCGCTGCGGAAGAGATGGGCAAGATTTTCATCACGACGGAACTTGGCGGCGGCGGCACGGCGCGGGCTGAAACCGTGCGCATCGCCAGGCGGGGCGTGCTGAACGTGTTGCGCCATGCCGGCATCCTCGCCGGTGCTATCGACAAGCAGCCGACGCGCTGGCTCTCCATGCGTTCGGGCGATTGTTTTTGCTTCGCCGAGAACGACGGGATGATCGAAACCATGATCGATCTTGGGAGCCCTGTTCAACTGGGCCAAGTGATCGCGCGTGTCCATGGCGTCGAGCGCACCGGTGCCGTGCCCCAGGAAATCCGCTCGAAGATGGCTGGACTTCTCGTTGCCCGGCATTTTCCGGGGCTGGTGAAATCCGGCGACTGCGCCGCCGTGCTGGCGGCCCCGGCCGACTAGAAGACTCAGTCAGTTGATGTTTTAATGTTCTTTCGGCTGCGCATGGCCGGCGGCGCGAGCGGGTTTCTTGCCCGCCACCTTTTGAAATCCGCGCTCCTTCATGCAATCGTTGATGAACATCGAGCGGCCGACAGCGTTGCCGATGGCGCCGCCGATGATCGTGGCAGCAATGGATCTGCCGCTGCCATAGTACATGGCGGCGCATTCATATTCGGCCTGCTTGGCCGCCGTCTGCGGCTTGCCGCTGCCGCGCCATTCGGCGGCGGCGGGAGTGGCCAAGGCCCCGGCAAGGGCTGCGATCAATGCGATTTGGCGAAGCTTCATTGTGTTAGTCTCCGGTTAGAAAGATATTCAAGTGGCTGGGGGACTAGGATTCGAACCTAGACTGGCGGAGTCAGAGTCCGCTGTCCTACCGTTAGACGATCCCCCAAAAAAGGCTGGAATTGGCTTGGCGGGTTTAGTCTTGCGCGGGGAGGAGGTCAAGAAGCACAGAAGCAGTCTAATTCAATCACCGGCTCAAGGTTATCGGCTGATCGAAAGTCTTCCATGGTGATTCATCGTCGGATGGCGGCGGTGCCAGGCTCTTGGTTGGGAGAGGTGCCAGGCTCTTGGTTAGGAGAGGTGTCAGGCTCTTAGTTGGGAGTGGTGCCAGGCTCTTGGTTGCGACACAAGGGCGTTGCTTGCCCGAGAGCGAGGTGTAGGTGTCTGTCTTGCGATTGTACGAGGGGTGTTTGGCCGCGCAATAGTCCTTCCATGCCGGGGTGCGGGCAGTCGGAGTTGCGCTGTCAATGTGAGGGGGAGTAGCCGCAGTCACGGCCTTCCGTTTAGGCTTGGGTGCTACCGGAGGCTTCAGCTTCGCTGGTGTGGTGGTTATGGGCTTGACGGTGATAGTCTCGGGCTTGGCCGTCACGGGTTCGATCCTGAGCTTCGGCGTGTAGAGCGCCAGGCAATCGCCCATGGCGAGCATGTTGCGCTCTTCCCGCTCTTCAGCCGTGGGCTTTGGCTTGGCGCCGAGAATGGCGCCGCCGGAGAGATGTGCATCCGCCTGATCGCGCGCATAGGCTTCGCAATAGGACCGCACATCGGCTTGGGCCGGAACGGTAGCCAAGGCCAGCGCCACACCGACGAGACATGCGAAGTGGAGCGCTCCCATTGCCTATAGAACCATTTGAATGTGGCGATCCGATGGATGATCATCTCCGACGTCGTGGACAGCGCCAGACTCGCTTAAAGTGATGTGCCATAGTCTAATGCTTGGTTTGCTTCGGGGAGTCGCCTACATGATCGTTCCTATCATCCTTGCAGGCGGCAAGGGTACTCGGTTGTGGCCGTTGTCGACGGAGATGTTGCCGAAGCCTTTCATCGCGATGGGCGATGGTGAAGGAACCTTGTTACAATCGACATTGCGCCGTCTCACGGCGATACCTGGGCTGGGCGCACCCATCATGGTGTGCGATGCTGTGCTTGAACTGCTCGTGCGGCGGCAGGCGGCCACCGCATTGCAGGGAAATTTCACCCTGCTGCTCGAACCGGAAGCCCGCGGCACTGCGCCAGCCTTGGTTGCCGCAGCCCTTCTCGTCGAGAAGTTGTGGGGGCGGGATGCCAAACTGCTGGTAGTGCCATCGGATCATGCAATTGCCGATAACGCGGCGTTTGCCAAAGCCGTCGCAGTGGCCGCAGAGCTGGCCACGGCTGGATATCTCGCGACGTTTGCGGTGAAGCCGCGCGAAGCGGCCACGGGCTACGGCTATCTCAAGATCGGCGAACCGATTGATGCCGCAAAGCAGCAGTTCCGGGTGGAAACCTTTGTCGAAAAGCCGGAGCGGGAACGGGCGGAACAGTTTTTGAGCAGCGGCCAATACGCGTGGAACAGCGGTATTTTCATGTTCGAGGCCGCGACTCTCATCGACGCCTTCGAGAAATTCCACCCGGAAATTCTCGCTGCGTGCCGCGAGGCGCTACCGGAAGGCGCTGGTCAATCCGTCACACTTGGTCGCACAGCCTTCGCCAAAGCTCCAACTATTTCCATCGATTACGCGATCATGGAAAAGGCCGGAAATTTGGCGGCGGTGATTGCCGATTTCGGATGGAGCGAGGTTGGTGACTGGAATTCGATTTGGCGGGAAGCCGGGAAGAATGACAAGGGCGTCGCGGCGCGTGGCAATGTACTCGCCCTCGACTGCGCCAACAGCCTCTTGCGCAGCGAAGGGCCGGTGCTCGTGGGTCTCGGGCTTGAAGACATGATCGTCGTGGCGACAGAGGACGTAATATTGGTGGCGCCCCGTTCGCGCGCGCAGGATGTCAAGCGGGCCGTTGAAGAACTGGCGCGGGGGCGGCCCGAGACGGTGAAGACGAGATCAGCTTCTGAACTGCCGGATCAGGCTGGCGAGGCTTTGCTGGCTTGAGGATTGGACGGCGGCAGGCTGCGGCGCGGGGGCAGCGGTGTGGCCAAAGCCCGGCGAGCCGTTTGAGGGCTGTTGGCGGCGAAGGCTTGGATGGGCACCGGAGGGTTGCGACACGAAGACCGGCGCCATCTGCGGCTGCTGAACCGGCGTTGCCACGGGAGCGGCGGCAGCGGGCGCTGTCTCGACGCTGTAGCCCAGCCCATCGGGATTGTGGCTTTGGGCGCGCCAGCGGTTGACGATCTCGTAGAGGAAGCTGTCGTCAGGCAGGTCCAAAGCCCAGTTCTGGGTAAATGACGCCGTGTTGCTGCGCGGCAGGGCATCGGCTGGCAGCGTGTCGAACTTGATGCGGGTGGGAAGGGCCACGCCTTCGCCGAAGACAATGGCTTCGCCCGTGCCCATGGTCGACATGAATTCCAGCAAGCTCGCGGCCGCGTCGGAAATGCCGGCGCGCAGGATTTGCTGATCGCGCTCGTTGGTGAGGCGCATGGAGAAAATCGTATTGCACTGGGACAGGATGGTGGGATCAAGTTCCGCCGGGCGCTGGGTGACGATGCAGAGCGAGACGCCGTATTTGCGGCCTTCCTTGGCGATGCGCGAGATCGAACGCTTGGTCGGCTCGAAGCCCAGGGTCTTGTCGATGGGAACGTAGCGGTGGGCTTCCTCGCAGACGAAGGTAATGGGAATGCGGCCGCCGCCCCAAACCGCGAAATCGAAGGCGAGGCGGGCCAGAACGGAGACCACCACGTTGATGATTTCCCCGGGAAGGCCGCCCAGTTCGAGAATGGCGATCGGCTTGCCGTTCACCGGCACGCGGAACAGGCGGGCTAAAACCTGCACCATGGTGTCCTGCACCGTGAGATTGCCGAACATGAAGCCGTAACGGGGATCGCGCGTGATATTCTCGATCCGCGACTTGAGGCGCTTGTAGGGGGCGAGTTCGCCGCGCAGTTCGAGTTTGCCGATATATTCCTCAAGCAAGCCCGTGAGGTCGGAGGTGCGGTAGGGAACCGGCGTGTCGACGCCGACATTCTGGGTTTCGAGTTGATCCTTGCTGCGCACTCCGTTCCGGTCGCGGCGCTGGTTGGTCATGTAGCGCACCTTGGCCTGCGGAATGAGTTCGCGCAGCACCTCGACGTCGGTTTCGCGGTTGGGCTGCTGGCCGATCAGGATTTCGACGATTTCATCGAAGTTCAGGAGCCAGAAGGGCAGGTTCATGTTGTCGGGCGTGATTATCTCGGCCACTTCCCGGAACGACTGGGAATACTCGCGGTGAACGTCGAGCAGCAGAATATGGGCCTGCGGATTTTTTTCGAGGATGCGCCGCAGGATCAGCGCCACGGTGCACGACTTGCCGGTGCCGGTCGTTCCCAGCACGGCGAAATGCTTGCCCAGCATTTCGTCGATCTTGATCATGGCGGGAATGGCGGAGTCCTGCTGGATATGGCCGACGCGGATCGCCGTATCGACATCGCAGGCGTAGGCAGTTCCAAGTTCCGATTTGGTGGCGCGGTAGACGATATCGCCGAGGGAAGGATAGCAGGAAACGCCGCGGCGGAAGGCCGTTGGCGACCCCTGGGCGTCCTTGGCCAGTTCGCCGATGAACTCCACTTCGACGATGCGCAGTTCGCGCACTTCCGGGCTATGGGAGGGCATCGGCGAGCTGAGCGCCGAGATCATGGCGAGGGAAATCGACCGGGGTGTATCGACCTTGAGCAGCGTGCCGATTTCCGGGCTCTTTTCGTCGGCGCCGCCGGACTGGTGGCTTCCCGCATCGATCAGGATCACGGCATGGGCGCCCGTTACCGCGACGATGCGGCCGACACGTTCGACCGTCTCGGGATTGCGGGCCGAGGCTGAGGGAAGGGGAACCTGATGTCGATTCATGGTGCCTGTCTCACTTATCAATGGCGATTGCCGGCGGGCGGCGGGTTTAGGCCGTCGACGGTGGGAAGGATCACGGTGACGCGGGTGCCCGCGCCCTTTTGTGAATCGATCCTAAGGTCGCCGCCGTGCAAACGGGCAAGGGCATAGGCGATGGGAAGACCCAGCCCCGTACCCTCGTGGCGCTTGTTGAAGGCCGTGTCGATCTGGCCAAAGGGACGCATGGCGGTTTCGATTTCGGCGGGATTCATGCCGGGGCCCGTATCGGTTACGGAAACCGCCGCATAGCCTTGCTGCAGCACGCCGACTTCGACGCGGATGCGGCCCTGGCCGGGAGTGAACTTCACCGCATTGCCGAGAAGGTTAATGAGGATCTGCTTGATACGCAGGGAATCGCCGAAAATTTTCGGCAAATGAGGATCGATCGAGGTTTCGATGGCGATCAGCTTCTCGCGCGCCTTGGCCTCGATAATGAGCAGGCAGGAAGAGAGCACCGGCTTGATCTCGATTGTCTCGCAATCGACCGAGAGCTGGCCCGCCTGTATTTTGGAAACGTCGAGAATGCCGTTGATGAGGGCCAGCAGATGCTCGGCCGCCTGCTTGATATAGCCGGAATATTGCTGAACTTTTTCGGGGGAACTCACGGTTTTGAGGCCCAGCATTTCCGAAAAGCCGATGATGGCGTTGAGCGGCGTGCGGAGTTCGTGACTCATGTTGGCGATGAATTCGGACTTGGCCTTGGAGGCAAGCTCGGCATCGACCTTGGCGGCGGTGAGCGCCACCGCCTGCTTTTTCTGGTTAACGGTCACGC
>JACMJT010000655.1 GCA_014380505.1 Hyphomicrobiales bacterium
CAAGGGCGTCGACACCGCCGCAGAGGGAGCGGCAAGGCGGGAGAGGCGGCGGGGATAATATTTTCTCTCCATGGCAGGGCTGGACCCTGCCATCCAGTCTGGATCACCGGCTCAAGGCCGGTGATGGAGAGAAGAGGAATTCAGCCTGCCTTGGTAATACGCGTTAGCGAATCGAGCAGGGCGCCCACTTCCTTCTCCGTATTGTAATGTGCAAGTCCCACGCGCAGCACACCGCCCTTGTCCATAAGCCCCATGCGGGTCATCGGCTCGATGGCATAGTTATGGCCGGACCACACGAAGATATTGTCGCGGGCGAAGCTTTTGGCGAGATCGGCGGGGTGATGCCCCTCCAGCGTGAAGGACACAGTCGGCACCCGCCGGTGCAGGGCGTTGGCCGAGGTGATGCCGCGAATCTTCAATCCCTTGAAACTCTTCAAGCCCTCGATGAGCCGGGACGTGATCTTATGTTCATAGGCGGCCAGCGTGTCCCATGCGGACTTGATGCGCGCCGGACGAGTGGCGCCTTCGCCGAATTGTTCCAGATATTCGATAGCGCCAAGACAACCCGCCATCCCCTCGTGGCTTAGCGTGCCGGTTTCGAACTTGTGCGGGAGATCGTCGCCTGCAGGCCGCACCTTGTAGCCGAAGGTTTCCTTCAGCAAATCCTCGCGGCCCCACAATATGCCCTGGTGCGGGCCGAACCATTTGTAGGCGGAGGAGACCAGGATATCCACTCCCAGATCCTGCACGTCGATGGCGTAGTGCGGCGCCAACTGCACCGCGTCCACATAGACGAGCGCCCCCGCCGCCTTTGCCTGCTTGGCGAAATGCTTCACATCGTTGACCGTGCCGGTGCAATTGGAAGCAAATCCCAGCGCCACCAGCTTCGTTTTCCCGTTCAGCACCTTTGCCAGCGCATCGTCGGCAAACTCGTAAGTCTCGGGATCGAAGTCCATCCACCGCACGGTGAGTCCCAAATCCTCCGCCAGCAGCAGCCAGGGCGCGACATTGGCGTCGTGGTCCATGCGCGAGAGGACGATTTCATCGCCGCGCCTGAAGCGCTTGCCCAGGCAGCGCGACATGTGCAGCGTCAGCGTCGTCATGTTTTGTCCGAAGACGATCTCCGAGGCGCTTGCGGCATTGTAGAAATCGGCGCAGGCCCGGTGGGCTTCCTCGACAAGTGCGCCCGCTGCCGCCGTGGTTGCGAAATAGCCCCCCAGATTTGCATTGCTGGCAACCAGACACTCGACGGTCCGGTCGATCACCCGCTGTGGCACCTGGGTTCCCGCCGGGTTGTCGAAATAGACGCGAGGCGCGCCGCCATCGGTGAGCTGGAGAGCGGGGAACTGGGCGCGAACCCGTTCGATGTCGAGGGCGGTAGCCATGTGTGGGAAATCCAGCGGGGGTGGTGAGCAGACGTCATCCTTAGCCGCCCGTTGCCCTTGCTTCAACCGTCGCTTTCCGGCATGTGGACGTCGCCCAAGGATGGGGAATTCCCTGACATTCCGCTATTTTGGCAGCAGATCACGATTCCGGTTGGAGAATTCAAATGGCTGAAGAAGGCGAACTCGATCTGAACTCCCTCAACGACGAGGACCTGGTTCAGCAGGTCCACGACGATCTTTACGATGGCCTGAAGGAAGAGGTCGAAGTGGCGGTTCACATTTTTCTGGGCCGCGGCTGGGCGCCTTACAAGGTGCTGACCGAAGCCCTCGTCGAAGGCATGCGCATCGTCGGCGTCGACTTCCGCGATGGCATTCTGTTCGTTCCCGAAGTTCTCCTCGCCGCCAACTCCATGAAGGCCGGCATGTTCATCCTGCGCCCGCTGCTCATCGCCACGGGAGCGCCCCGCCAAGGCAAGATGGTGATCGGCACCGTCAAGGGCGACATCCACGACATCGGCAAGAATCTCGTCGGCATGATGATGGAAGGTGCGGGCTTCGAGGTGATCGATCTCGGCATCAACAATGCGGTTGAGAAGTATCTCGCCGCCATCGAGGAGCACAAGCCGGACCTCCTCGGCATGTCGGCGCTGCTGACGACGACGATGCCTTACATGAAGGTGGTGATCGACACGCTGAAGGAAAAAGGCATGCGTGACGACTACGTGGTGCTGGTGGGGGGTGCGCCGCTCAACGAGGAATTCGCCAAGGCCATCGGTGCGGATGCCTATTGCCGGGACGCGGCGGTGGCCGTTGAAACCGCCAAGGGCTACATGGCGAGAAAGCACAATCAGCTCGCCGCATCCTGATCTTCCAAACAAACCGGCCTGTCATGAAGTGTGCCAAAGGGCACGCTTGCGAGAGCAAAGGAGCAGCATATGACACGACGCCCTCTTTACGCAGCATTGATCCTCGCCGCCATGACGGCGGCAGCCGAAGCCCACACGGGCACGGGCGGCATCGCTGGTTTCACCCACGGCCTCGGCCATCCCTTCAGCGGGTTCGATCACATTCTGGCCATGGTGGCGGTGGGTTTCTTTGCCGCCAATCTGGGAGGCCGGGCACTTTGGCTCGTTCCCTGTAGCTTCGTCGCCATGATGGCGGTGGGCGGCGCGGCAGGCATGCATGACATCGGCCTGCTTTACGTGGAAATCGGCATTGCTCTGTCGGTGATCGTTCTTGGCGCCGCCGTTGCCTTTCAATGGAAAGCGCCTGCCGCCGTAGCAATGGCGCTTGCCGGTTTCTTCGCGATCTTCCACGGCCACGCCCATGGTTCTGAACTGCCGGCTGCCGCATCCGGCGCCGGTTATGCGCTGGGCTTCATACTGGCGACGGCATCCCTCCATGCCTTCGGCATCGCCTCAGGGCGGCTCTCGCGGATGGGTTCGCGCCGCATTGCCCAGATGGGCGGCGGCGCCATGACTTTGGCCGGCGTAGGGATTTTAACCGGCATAATGTAAACTGGAAGGTGGATGACCGTCGTCAATGTCAAACCCTCCGATGAATTCAGCTTTACGGCAGGCAAGGGCGATGTATTGCTCATCGCCTGCGGCGCTCTGGCCCGCGAGATTGTCGACCTGATCGAGCGCAACCGCTGGACCGCCTTCGACGTCCAGTGCCTTCCCGCCAAGTGGCACAACACCCCCGCCAAGATCGTGCCCGGAGTGCGCGAAAAAATCCGCGAGGCGAAGGGCCGCTACAAGTCGATCTTCGTGCTCTATGGCGACTGCGGCACCGGGGGCCTTCTCGACAAGCTTCTGAAAGAGGAGGGTGTCGAGCGGATCGACGGACCCCATTGCTATTCCTTCTACTCCGGCAACGAGGCCTTCGCGGGGCGCGCGGAAGAGGATGTGACGTCGTTCTTCCTCACGGACTATCTCGCCCGCCATTTCGACAAGCTGATCTGGGCGGGCCTCGGCCTCGACCGCCACCCGGAACTGTTGCCCATGTATTTCGGCAACTACACCAGGATCGTTTATCTCGCCCAGACGCCGGACGAGGATTTGGCCAAGAAAGCCATGGCCGCCGCGAAGCAGCTCGGCCTAGGCTATGAATACAGGTTCACCGGCTACGGCGATTTGGACCGGAGTCTGGTATCGCTGGCAAGCTGAGGCGCCTCCGGAGCAGGCGCCCGCTGGCCAGCGTGATAGTGGCCGCCGGTGATTTCATAATAATCGCTGGCGTCGTCACAATAGATATGGCCATCCGTCGTTAGCCCGGTCGGGCCGTCAAGCGAGCCTGCGGTAATTGCGGTGTAGTCCCTGCCATCGCCTTTCCAGAACAGCACCGAGCCGCATTCCGCGCAAAAGCCCCGTTGCGCCACGCCGCTCGATCGCACCCATTTGAGGCCGCGCGTCTCGACAATTTTAAAGTATTCGTCCTTGGCTGCTGTTGCGTGCATGACGCTACCGGTCTGTTTCCGGCATTGCGTGCAATGGCAAACGACGACCGCCCTTAGCGGGCCACGCACCTCATACTTGACGGCGCCGCACAGGCACGATCCGGTTTTCATTTTTTTCTCCAATCGTCTATTGTGTGAGTGCTGACTTGATCCATTCGGGTGGAGGTATTTCCTCACCCTGGCCGCCACTGAACCAGACGCGCCCCGGCCACCGTTTTGACAATCGTTCAACCAGTTTCTTCGTTGGATCTTTCCAACTCTCTCCGCCCTGCGGTTGGTAAACACTGATTGCCAACCGGTCTCCAATGGCCGTGATTGGATCGCCCGGGAAGAACATCTCGTTCATCATGATCTCTGTGCCAGCGTCCTCGCAGACGCTCCCGTAAAGGCTATAGATCATTCCCGGCACGTTTCGAATATCGTTTCGCACCGACCAGCCGATGGACCGGCCAAAGTCTTCTAGGATCGCCGCGACATCCTTCCATTCGCTCATACCAACCCGAAGGTTGATACCGATCTCTGACTCTATGAATGTTCGTCCATCGCGAAGAGGGTTGTGGCAAGTCCGATCCAAGGTAACACTTGGAATTGAGAATATTCCGAAAATGGCGGCGATCGCCAGCGTGAGCGGCAAGGCGAAACGGCTCGCACCCAACCCTGGTGAAGGATCCGCGACAGCCCCGCCCCCAATGGCCTGCGGCGAAGTCCTTACTGCCAGCCAAAAGATCAACCCGGCAACAGCGCCGTAAGAACCGAGCATTACTGCAAAAATGAGATGCTCGATCCACCCGGCCCAAGTGAGCCGGCCATCAACCACGGTTGAAACACCTCCTGTAGAAGCCGAGTCAGGTAATGCGAGGCCCGTAAATATGCTCAAGGGGATCGCGCCCACAAGAAACCCCACGACCAGTGACGAGAACAGGGTGACGCGCCCGCGTGAACGGAGGAGAAAAAATGCCACGAGGCCCGTTGCGGCATGGGGCAGAGCGACGACGAAGGCAATCGGCACAACTCCCAGAGACTGATTGAGAACTCCCGCGAGAGTTGCCGCACCGGCGGCGGCAAGCGTCATTGCCGAGAGAACTCTGATAATAGTAGACGCGCTCATTTTACCTCGGCCATTCTTCTTGCCTTCAAAAAAGCCCGCATGTGGAAGTGTGCCTGTTCAGGCGAGTATGCAAAGGCCCGCCCGACCGGGCAGGCCCGCCGCGCCAGGCAGCCGCCGGACAGGCAATCACCGCCCGCCGCCGACCCAACGTGACTGGCGCAGGCCGCGACATCGTAGCTGGTGCCTGTAAAGGCGCTAACGGGGCAGGTGCTGAGGCAAGGTTTTTCATCGCAGGTTTTGCAAGGATGCGCTCCCGCTGAAGCGGGGGGCAGGTCGAAAGCGACAGGAAAAAGCAAGGCGGCGCGATAGGCATGCCACAGTCCGTAAGTCGCGTGAATGTTCAGGCCGAGCGGTGAAATATGCCCGGCACCGGCGCGCCGCGCCCAAGTGAGAAAAGGCAGGGGTGGTTTGTCGAAGGGGAACACAGCCGTGGCCTCAAGATCGCGAGCCAGGGCGCTAACGGTCTCGCGCGTCCAATCGTCCAGAAGATCCACAGCCGGATCGCGTTCGCGAGCGAAGCGTCGGAACATCGCAGGCCCGGCGTTGCCGATAAGGATGACGAAGCGCGCATCGGTTGGCACATTATCGGCGGGATTGAGCACAAACCATCCGAAGGCCGTGAAGCCCGCCCGCCCAATCGCGCTTAGCACCGGATGTTCCATCATGTTGCCGGATTCAAATTTCTTCTCTCCATGGCAGGGCTTGACCCTGCCATCCAGCCTTTCAATTGTATTATGTCTGGAATGGCTAAGAAGTCTGGGTGGCCGGGTCAAGCCCGGCCATGGAGAGAGGGATTAGCCCAGCTCCATCGCCGAGCGCGGCAGCTTGATATCATGCCGTGCGCGGATCACCTGGTCCATCTCCCATGGCAGATAATCGGGATAATGGGTTGTGAGAATTTCGCGCTTGCGGGCAGCGGCGCGCTCCACCAGATCGGGTTTGCCAGCCTCGATCCATTCCTTGGGGCTCATCCGGTTGGCGACTTGTGGATAGACATATTCCTTTTGCATCAGCGACAGCGTTTGCCCGTTGCCGAGATAATGGCCGGGTCCCTCCGTGCAGACATCTTCGATAACATCGAAGGACAATGTTTCCTCGGTGACCTCGATGCCGCGAACGTTGCGGTTGATGGAACCCAGCATGTCGTTGTCGATAAGCAGGCTTTCGAGGCAGAAGCCAAGCAGCGAGGCATGCATGCCGGCTGTCTCATACATGAGATTGAGGCCGGACATCGCCGAGATGCCGGCGGTGACGCCCTTTTCATAGCCGGCCTGCATGTCCGGCAGCTTGGAATCGCACATGCCGGCGGCGGACCCCACGGTGAGATTGTAGAAATGCCCCATCTGCGCGCAGCCCGAGGTGATGAGCGCCTGTTCGCCGGAACCGCCCGACATGGCGCCGGTGCGCAGGTCCGACACGAACGGCCAAGGCCCCCAGATGGCGATGGCGCCTGGCACGATGCAGTTGATGTAGACGAGGCCGGCCAGGCACTCGGCCACCGCCTGGACGACGGTTCCAGCCAGAGCGGCGGGTGACGTGGCCCCCGCCTGCGCCGCCGACAGCAACAGCACGGGCATGCCGCCCCGCGCGGCCACTTCCAGACAGCGGCAGGCGTCCTCGGCGAATTTCATCGGGGGCACGACAAAGCAGTTGGATTGCGACACAAAGGGCCTTTCGCGCCACTTCTCCTCGCCGCCCGCGATGAAATGCAGCATCTGGAGGCACTCATCCACATGTTCGGGCGCCACCATGCTGGTGCCGATATGCTTCTGCGTTCCGGCGAGGCAGGCATACATCGTGTTGATATCGAGATCGTGGCCGGTGATCATGTCGCGCGCTGTGATAGGGCGCTGGAAGAAATGGATGTGGTCGCAAGTGTCGACGATGCGCGCGGCATCGTAAAGGTCGGCCAGAAGTGATTCGCGATAGGTTCGCGTCTCGGGCTCGACGATGAAGACCGCCGCTCCCGCCGTTCCGAAATAGACTCTCTTGCCCGAAGGCTCCATGTCATGCTTGGCATCGCGCCCGTGGAGCACGAAATTTCTGGCGCAGTTCGCCAGCGTATCCTCCACCAGCGAGCCTGGGATGCACAGGCGGCCCTTGGCGTTCATGAAGCAACCACGGGCCGTCATCGCCTCGATGCACGTCGGGATTGCCTGGCCTAGGCCTACGGTTTCAAGTAGCCGCAATGCCGTCTCATGGATGCGCCGCATATCGAGATCGCTCAGGGGCTTATACTGCCCGCCTTGCATGCCGGGGCGAACGGCGGCTTCGGCCATGGGAATTGGACGCGAGCGCAGGGTCTTGCGGGCTTCGCGCCCGCCACGGCGCCGGGAGAGGTCCTCAACGATATTCATGTGTGTTACCTTTACCCCCTTATCTCCCCCTTCGGGCCAAGTTTGCAAAGGCCTATATTCTCAGGAATATGGTGAAAAAAAATCACCTGAGTTAGCGCGGCCGATGCTACAATCCCCTTAACCCTTCGATTTTGATGGTGATAATAGTGGAGACGGAAAATCCATGGTGAAGAATCTTGGCCAGGCGTGAACTTCCGCCCCTGCGCGCGCTTACGGCTTTTGAGGCGGCGGCCCGCCTCGGCAGTTTCCGGCTTGCCGCGAGCGAACTCAGCGTTACCCGTTCGGCGGTGAGCCATCAGGTCAAATCGCTCGAACAGCGCCTGGGCGTCCAGCTCTTCCGGCGCGACGCCAGGCGGGCTGAACTTACCCAGGCTGGCCAATCCTATTTTCCGCCGGTGCGCGAGGCCTTTGACCAGATCGAAGCCCAGACCCGGGCGCTGAGGCCGACGGCCGCCGACAATGAGCTGACGGTCCAGGTCTATGTGACTGTCGCCCTCAAATGGCTGATCCCGCGTCTCCACGATTTCGAGCGCCGGTTTCCCGACATGAAGATCAGGCTCTCAACCTCGCATTTCGATTGGGATTTCGACGAGAAGAATGTCGATGTGGGCTTTATTCTCGCGCGCAACCGTTCGCCCGATCATTATTATCGCACCCTGTTCCGCTCGATGCTGACGCCGGTTTGCGCGCCGCAACTGATGAAAGGGCCCAACGCCATCAAGACGCCCGAGGACTTGAAGAAGCACAAACTGATCTATGTCTATACGGCCGAAGAGGACTGGCAGCTGTGGCTGGAAGCTGCGGGCATCACGGGCATCAAGTTGTCCGATCGCCTCGCCATCGACAGTTATATCCTGGCACAGGAAGCAGCCATCGAAGGACGGGGAGTGGCCATCACCATTGGCCCCTTTGTCACCGAAGAAATGAAGACGGGGCGATTGGTCCAGCCCTTTTCGCTCCGGGTTCCCCATCGCCACAACTGGTATTTCGCCTGCAACGCCGAACATCAAATGAAACCCAAGATCAAACGCTTCGAGGACTGGCTGGTGAAGCAAGTCGCCGCCGATCCAGCACTCGCTCCCTATCGTGACAAAGGAAAATGACTGTGACTGAACTTGATACCATCACATCGAGCCCCGAAACCTCCCGCCGCGGGCGCCGCGACAGCACACGCCGCGTCCAGCCCGGCAAGGGATCGATCCAGCAGTTGCCACGCCGCAAGGTGACGCGCGCCTTTCCGCCGATGACCATAGTTTCCGCCGATGAAATTGAATCTATCCACCGCGCCTCGCTTCAGGTTCTCTCCGAGATCGGCATGGACTTCACCTTGCCCGAAGCCCGCGACATCCTGAAGAAGGCCGGCGCCAAAATCGATGGCGAACGTGTCCGCTTCGATCCTGCGATGGTCGAAGAGCTGATCAGGACTGCGCCATCCGAGTTCAATTTTCACGCCCGCAATGCCGAGAACACGGTGACGATCGGCGGCAACAACATGGTCTTCGGCACCGTCGGCAGCCCGCCCAGTTGCCATGACATGGACGGCGGCCGCCGCACCGGCAACAACGAGGATTACCGCAAGTTCCTCAAGCTCGCGCAATATTTCAACTGCATCGGCTTTATCTCCGGCTATCCGGTGGAGCCCATCGACATTCACCCCGGGGTCCGCCACCTGGAAGCCCTGCGCGACATGGTGGTGCTGACCGACAAGCCGTTCCATGCCTATTCCCTTGGCGCCGAGCGCATTCTCGACGGTATTGAGATTGCCCGCATCGCACGGGGGATTTCCGCGGAGCAGATGGAACAGGAGCCATCGCTCTACACCATCGTCAACACCAATTCACCGCTGAAGCTCGATACGCTGATGTTGCGCGGCATCATCGAAATGTCGTCGCGCAACCAGATCGTCTGCGTCACGCCCTTCACGCTGGCGGGCGCCATGGCGCCGGTCACGGTTGCGGGAGCGCTTGTCGAACAGAACGCCGAAGCGCTCGCCGGTCTCGTATTCACTCAGTTGGTGCGTAAAGGTGCTCCCTTCATCTACGGCGGCTTCACCTCGAACGTCGACATGAAATCGGGAGCGCCCGCCTTCGGTACACCGGAATACATGAAGGCCTGCATTGTCGGCGGACAATTGGCGAGGCGCTACAAAGTGCCCTACCGCACCTCGAACACCTGTGCCGCCAACGCCGTGGATGCCCAGGCTGCCTATGAAAGCGTATTCTCCCTCTGGGGCGTCACCATGGGAGGCGGCAATCTCATTATGCATGGCGCGGGCTGGCTGGAAGGCGGCCTGGTCGCCAGCTTCGAGAAATTCGTGCTCGACTGCGACTTGATCCAGATGGTGATGGAATTCCTCCAGCCCCTTGAAACCACTCAGGATGCATTGGGGGTAGAGGCGATCCGCGAAGTGGGGCCGGGCGGCCATTTCTTCGGCGCCCAGCATACGCTGGCGCGCTATTCGGATGCCTTCTATGCGCCCATCATTTCCGACTGGCGCAACAATCAGCAGTGGTTAGCCGCCGGTAAGCCTGAGGCCTGGCAGAGGGCCAACACGGTCTACAAGCAGGCCCTGGCGGAATACCAGGAGCCGCCGCTCGACCAGGCAAGGCGCGAAGAACTGGACAGTTTTGTCGAACGCCGCAAACGCGAGGGCGGCGCGCCCACGGATTTCTGATGCGGAGCGATCTGAACCTGACGGGTGAAGTTTTGGCGGCCCTTGGTGAAGGGCGCGCCGTTGTGGCGCTGGAGTCGACGATCATCGCCCATGGCATGCCCTATCCGCAGAACGTGACCGCCGCCCGCGCGGTCGAGACAATCGTGCGCGAGGCGGGTGCCGTGCCCGCGACGATTGCGATCCTAGGCGGTGCGGTCAAAATCGGATTGGCGGATGAGGAGCTTGAGGCTTTGGGCCGCGGTGGCAACGCCATCCGCAAGGTCTCGACGCGCGACATCGCCTATGCCGTGGCGCGGAAGCTGGATGGCGCAACGACGGCCGCTTCCACCATGCGCCTTGCCGCGATGGCGGGCATCGCCGTTTTTGCGACTGGCGGCATTGGCGGCGTGCATCGCGGCGCCGGCCAGAGTTTCGATATTTCGGCCGACCTGACCGAATTTGCTGAATCCGATGTTGCCGTCGTCACCGCCGGCGCCAAGGCCATTCTCGATTTGGCTCTGACGCTCGAGAAACTTGAGACGCTCGGCGTGCCCGTGGTAGGCTATGGCACCGATGAATTTCCCGCCTTCTATTCGCGCGAAAGCGGGCACGGTGTACCGATGCGTTGCGATACTCCGGCGGAAGTTGCTGCCCTTATGCAGGCGAAATGGTCCATGGGGTTGAAGGGAGGCGTTGTCGTTGCCAATCCGATTCCGGCCTCCGCCGAAATTCCCGCACGCGAGATCGCTCCGGCGATTGCAGCCGCCGCCGCCAAAGCCGGGAAAAACGGTATCCGCGGCAAGGACGTAACGCCGTTTCTGCTGGCCGAGGTAGCCCATCTCACCGAAGGCCGGTCGCTTGCGGCCAACATCGCGCTCATCAAAAACAATGCCCGCGTCGCCGCGGAAATTGCCGTTCAATTTGCGAAAGGAACACCATGACCGTCGAACGCCGTGGCCGCAGGCAAAGTGCCGCCAATCTCCCAATCGCCCAACTGCCGTGGTCGCAACCGCGCCTGACGCTTGAGCCTTTACGCATTCTTTCGGACGATCACATCGAGACCATCCATCGCCAGTCGCTCCGCGTGCTGCAGGAAATCGGCATGCAGGTTCTTCTCCCGGAGGCGCGCGAGATATTGGCGAAAGTGGGGGCCAAGGTCGACGATGAGCGTGTGCGGCTCGGCGCCGACATCGTCGAAGAGGCGTTGAAGACACCGCCCGCCGAGTTCACTTTCCACGCCCGCAATCCCGCCCGCAATATCCGGCTTGGCGGCAATTGGATCGCGTTTTCCCCGGTCGGCGGCCCGCCGAATTGCTCGGATCTTGATCGCGGCCGGCGCCCGGGAACCCTGGAAGACAATACCAACTTTTTGAAGCTCAGCCAGTTCTTCAATTGCATCCACACGGCGGGCGGCGGTTCGGTCGATGCGCTCGATGTCCATGCTTCGATCCGCCATCTCCACATGATGCGCAACAAGGTGCGCTATTCCGACAAGGTGCCCTTTGCCACGTCCACGGGCCGCTCGCGATTGTTCGACAGCATTGAGATCGCCCGCATTGCGCGTGGCATCCCGGAGGAGCAACTGCTTCGCGAACCCTCGGTCTATACGGTCATCAACACCAACTCGCCGCTCAAGCTCGATAATCCCATGGCCATGGGCATCATCGAAATGGCGCGGCTTAACCAGATCTGCGTGGTGACGCCGTTCACGCTGCTGGGCGCCATGGCGCCGGTCACGCTCGCGGGAGCGTTAGTCGAGCAAAATGCAGAGGCCCTTTTCGGTTTGGCACTCTCCCAAATGTCCAATCCCGGTGCGCCCTTCGTCTATGGGGGCTTCACCTCGAACGTCGACATGAAATCGGGGGCGCCGGCCTTCGGCACGCCGGAATATATGAAGGCTTGTATCTGCGGCGGACAATTGGCAAGGCGCTACCGGCTGCCTTACCGCACGTCGAGCACCAATGCCGCCAACAGTGTCGATGCCCAGGCGGCCTATGAAACGGTGTTCTCGCTCTGGGGCGCCATCATGGGCGGCGGCAATCTCATTCAGCACGCGGCTGGCTGGATGGAAGGCGGCCTCGTCGGCTCCTTCGAGAAATTCGCACTCGATGTCGATCTTTTGCAGATGGTCGAGGAGTTCGTGAAACCGATCATCGTCGATGATGACTCGATGGCGCTTGAAGCCATGCTGGAAGTGGGTCCCGGCGGTCATTTCTTCGGAGCGAAACACACGCTCGAACGTTATTCGACCGCCTTCTACCAGCCGCTGATTTCGGATTGGCGGAATTTTTCCCAATGGCAGGACGCGGGCTCGCCGCAAGCGGCACAGAAAGCCAACGCCCTGTGGAAGCAGGCCTTGGCGGAATACAAACAGCCTCCGCTCGATCCAGCCATCGCCGAGGAAATCGATGCCTTCGTCGCCCGGCGTATTGAGGAGGGTGGAGAGAAGACGGATTTCTAGGTGCAGTCGCTTTTCCGTTCTCTCCATGGCAGGGCTTGGCCCTGCCATCCAGTCTGGATCACCGGCTCAAGGCCGGTGATGGAGAGAATAGGGGAGGTAATAGAGGGACATAAAGCATGACCGAAGTGCGATTTTATCATCTGGAACGTCAGCCCCTCGACAAGGTTTTGCCGGGGATGGTGCAAAGGGGGCTCGAGCGAGGCTGGCGAGCCGTGGTGCAAGCGAGTTCCGAAGAACGGGTGGAATCACTATCTGGCTTACTCTGGACGTTTCAAGATGACGCCTTCCTGCCCCATGGCAGCAAGGCGGACGGCATGGCCCACCTTCAGCCGGTGTGGTTGACCGCCGCCGATGAAAACCCCAACGGCGCCACCGTGCGTTTTTATGTGGATGGCGCGAAGCCTGGGGACATCGCGGGCCTCACACGCGCCGTGGTCATTTTCGACGGTAACGACGAAGCAGCGGTGGCGCTGGCCCGGGAGGACTGGAAACGCTTCAGGGCTGAAGGTTGCGAGGTCAGCTACTGGCAGCAGGATGGCGAGGGCCGCTGGCTCGACCGAGCCCAGAGGCCCATCAGTGAAGGCGGGTAATCAGGCACGCCGCAGCGGAACCGTCATTAGAATCGCCACGCCCAGAACTGTCGAAATCACCGAGCCCGTGATGACGCCAACCCGCACTGATGTTTCAAGGGCTGGGGCTTGAAAAGCCAGCGAGCCGATGAACAGGCTCATGGTGAAACCGATTCCGGCAAGGCAGCCCACGGCGGCCATGTGACGCCAGCCGCAGTCGTCCGGCAGGCGAGCCCACCCGAAGCCGACGGCGGCTGCGACAGCTGCAAGGACTCCCAAGGGCTTTCCGATCACCAACCCCGCCGCGATGCCGAGCGGCACGGTCTCCAGCAGCTTTGCGGCGGCAAAACCGTCAAGTGGAATACCCGCGTTGGCAAAGGCAAAAAGCGGCAGGATGAGGAATTTCACATAAGGATGCAGAGCCTCCTCGACGGGGTGAATGAACGGCGTGCCATCGGTCTTGTACAGGGGGATCATCATGGCCAATGCGACACCCGCGAGTGTGGCGTGGACGCCGGATTCCGAAACGAAAATCCATAAGGCAAGTCCGGCCAACAGGTAAAGCGCCGCGCGGCCGATCTGCATCCGGTTGAAGATGAAGAGAACAAGCAAAGCCACACCGGCCAGCATCAGCGAGGTGACCGAGAGCTTGGCCGTATAAAAAAGGGCGATGATGACGACGGCGCCGAGATCGTCGAGTGTCGCCAAGGTTAGCAGAAACACCTTGAGGCTTATGGGCACCCGTTTGCCGGCAAGCGAAAGGGCGCCAAGGGCGAAGGCGATGTCGGTTGCCGCAGGGATAGCCCATCCGCGCAGCAGTTGATCGTCACCGGCATTGATGAAGATGTAAATCATGGCGGGGACGGCCATGCCGCCCACAGCGGCAATGGCGGGCAGAGCGATCTGCTCGCGCGAGGAAAGATTGCCTTCGAGAATCTCCCGCTTGATTTCGAGCCCGACGAGAAAGAAGAACACCGCCATGAGCCCGTCGTTGATCCAGTGGAGAAGCGTTTTGCTGAGGCCGAAGCTGCCCACGGAGAACCCTACCGGAGCATGAAGCAGGCCATCGTAGAGGGGCCGCAGGGGCGTCACGTTGTAGGCTGCGATGGCCGCGATCGCCGCAAGCACGAGAATGAGCCCGGCCGTAGTCTCATGTTGGATAAAGGCGTGGAGACGGGCGAGAGAGCCGCCGCTGTTGGTTTGTACCGTCACGGAACGGCTTCGTGGGCTTCGAGCCAGAGGGTTTCCTGGGTTTCGAGATCGGCGGCAAGCTTGAGGCGAAGCTTGGCGAAGTCCGCCGCCTTCTTGGGCTCCTGTACATAAAGGCTGGTGTCCGCCAGGGCGCGGTCGAGAACCTCGAGCTTATCCCTCAATTTGATGATGCTCAGGTCGATGTTGAAAATCTTTTTCTTGAGCGCCGGCGTCGCTGCCTTCGCGCGCGTTGGAGCTTCCTTCACCGGCTCACGTATCGCCCGCGAGCGGCCAAGCACGAGATCGGTGTAGTCATCCATATCGCCGTCGAAGGGTTTCACCGTGCCGCCGTGGACGAGCCATAACGTGTCGGCGCAGGTTTCAATGAGATGGCGCTCGTGGCTGATCAGGATGACGGCGCCTTCGTAGTCGTTGATGGCGTGGATGAGGGCCTCGCGGCTATCGACGTCGAGGTGGTTGGTCGGCTCGTCGAGGATGAGAAGATGGGGCGCGTCGCGGGTGATTAGGGCGAGCGCCAGCCGGGCGCGCTCGCCACCCGACAATTTGTCGACCCGGGTGGTCGCCTTGTCGCCTGAGAAGCCAAAGCGGCCAAGCTGGGCGCGCACCGCGCCGGGCGTCTTGCCGGTCATGGCGC
>JACMJT010000656.1 GCA_014380505.1 Hyphomicrobiales bacterium
CGGCTTCGTCATCATCATGCTGCTTGAGCGCGCCATGGCTCACAGGATCGAACGCCAGCTCACGTCGCGCGCTGCGGCACGGTCGGTTTCCGGTATGGCCACCATGCTCGCCCATGAGATCAAAAATCCGCTGGCCGGCATCCGGGGTGCTGCACAACTTCTCGAACCCGGCCTCGGCGAAGAGGACAGGGCGCTCGCCCGCCTGATTTGCGAGGAGACGGACCGCATTCGCGATCTTGTGGACCAGATGGAGGTTTTTTCCGACGAGCGTCCGCTTGAACGCAGTCCCGTCAACATCCACGCGGTGCTGGAGCGGGTCAAGCAACTCACCCTTGCCGGCGTTTCCTCCACGATCAAGGTGGGCGAAGATTATGATCCCTCGCTGCCGCCGGTATTCGGCAACAGGGACCAGCTCGTGCAGGTTTTTCTGAACCTCGCCAAGAATGCCATGGAAGCGATCGAGACGGGTGGCGGCACCGGCGAGATCAGCTTTACGACCGCCTTCCGGCCGGGCATCCGGCTCACCGTGCCGGATTCAAGCGAGCGCACCACGCTGCCGCTTGAAGTTTGCGTCCATGATACGGGGCCGGGCGTTCCCGAAGAGTTGCGGCCCAACATCTTCGATCCCTTCGTGACGACCAAGCCCGGCGGGCGCGGCCTGGGTCTTGCCCTTGTCGCCAAGATTGTGCGCGACCACGGTGGCACCGTCGAATGCGTGTCGCGCAACCGTGGAACGGCATTCCGGGTTCTTCTCCCGATGTTGCGGCGGAATGATCCAAGCGACGGAGAGACCACCGCATGAGCGCCAAGACGATTCTGCTCGCCGATGACGATAGCGCCATCCGAACGGTGCTGACGCAAGCCCTCACCCGTGCCGGCTACAGCGTTCGGTCCACGGCGACGGCCAGCGCTCTCTGGCGCTGGGTTTCGGAAGGCCAGGGCGATGCGGTTGTGACCGACGTCGTGCTCCCCGACGAAAACGCCTTCGACGTGATCCCGCGCATCAAAAAGCTCCGGCCCAATTTGCCAATCATCGTGATGAGCGCCAAGAACACCATCATGACGGCAATCGCCGCGGCCGAACGCGGCGCCTATGATTACCTGCCGAAACCATTCGATCTTAATCAGCTCATCCAAACCGTAGGACGGGCGCTGGAACAGGCGGCAAAACCGCCCGCCGCCAACGTCAACGCCGCGAGCGAAAACCTGCCGATCATCGGGCGCTCGCCCGTCATGCAGGATATCTATCGTATCATCGCCAGACTCACCCAGACGGACCTGACCGTCATGATCGTGGGCGAATCGGGCACCGGCAAGGAACTGGTGGCACGCGCGCTCCATGACTAGGGCCGCCGCCGCAAGGGGCCATTCGTCGCCGTCAACATGGCGGCGATTCCGCGCGAATTGATCGAGTCGGAATTGTTCGGCCATGAGAAGGGCGCCTTCACCGGCGCCACATCGCGCAGCCCCGGCCGCTTCGAGCAGGCCGAGGGCGGAAGCCTCTTCCTTGATGAAATCGGCGACATGCCGCTTGAGGCCCAGACGCGGCTCCTGCGCGTTCTTCAGCAGGGCGAATATACCGCGGTGGGCGGCAACGCGGCAATCAAGACCAATGTCCGCATTATCGCGGCCACCCATCGGGATTTGCATCAGCTCATCGCCCAGGGCCTGTTCCGCGAGGACTTGTTCTTTCGCCTCAACGTCGTGCCCCTGCGCCTTCCGCCCCTGCGTGAGAGGGCCGAGGACATTCCCGATCTTGTCCGCCACTTTCTCACGCGCACGGTGAAGGAAGGCCTGCCGGCCAAGGAACTGAGTGGCGAGGCCATTGAGCGCCTGAAGCAATATCGCTGGCCCGGCAACGTGCGCGAACTCGAAAACTTCCTGCGCCGGCTTGTGGCCATCGAAATCGAAGACACCATCTCCGCCGCCACCGTCGATCGTGAACTCACAACGGCCTCGCTGCCGCATCAGGGGGATGCCGATCCCTCCGGGAGCCTCGAAGATTTTACCGAGAATTACCTGGCCCGGTATTTCGCAGGCTTCGGCCGGTCCCAGCCTCCCGCCGGACTATATGATCGCATTCTCGCGGAAATCGAACCGCCTCTGCTGCGTGCCGCCCTGGCTGCCACATCCGGCAACCAGTTGCGCGCCGCCGACCTCCTCGGGATCAACCGGAACACTTTGCGGGTCAAATTGAAGGAAAGAAAAATAAGAATTATCAAAGGGTTATAAATTGTGATTGGCAAGTGTCGCAAATTTGCCACGTTTACTGTTGATTCCTTGCCACAATAGTTTGATGGGGGCCGGATGCCAGATCGCTCAGAGAATAGGCTCTCCCAACGTCTCCGCCGCCTGACCGGCTGGGCGGGCCTTGGCCTCGTCGTTTTGGGCGTCCTCACCGGGCTTGCCACCTTCATGGTGCTGACCGGCATGACGCCGATCAAGCCCACGCCCCAAAGCACCAC
>JACMJT010000657.1 GCA_014380505.1 Hyphomicrobiales bacterium
CCATGCCGAGGCTGAGAGCAGCGGCGGCGGTGAGGGTGATGAGTTTCTTGCGGAACATGGGATTGTCCTTCCTTGGTGAGTTGCTCATCGGTGACGATCACCGTTGTTGGAAGCCTTTCTAAGGGAGCAGCCCTGAACCCTGTCTGAGCCCCGCGTTTATCCGCCGTTCATCTCAGATACGCGCGAAGTAGATATCCTCCGGCCCGTTGATCTCATCGATTTTCGATCCGATCTTCGTGGCGCCCAGTTTCGCTGTAAGCCCCAGCGAAGCGGTGTTCTCCGGAGAGACCGACAAGACGATCGCCTCAAGGCCCTGTGTCGCCGCCCACTTGGTAAAGCCGCGGATCGCCTCCAATGCAAAGCCGCGGCGCCGCCAGGGTTCAAAAATCGTGTACCCCATTTCGACGGCAATCGCGGTTTCGCCATGGAGTACGAAGGGCATGGGCACATGGTGGCAATTCATGTTGCCGATGATCTCGCCTGTCGTTTTGAACCCGATGGCGCGGATTGACCATGGCCCGTAGGCGGGATCGGCGGTCCACTGTTTCAGCCGCAGTTCGGAAACCCAGGCCTCGTCGAACCAAACCTCCGGCAGCTTTTCGCCAATGATGCGCCGGGCCGCGCGGCGATCCTTGGCGGCGGTGGCGGCAAGGCCGGTGAGAGGCACCAGCCGGAGATTGAGCCGTTCCGTTTGAATGTCGATCACAATTCATCTTTCAGAGCGCGGGCGAGATTGCCTCGACTCCCCGTTTCAACCGATGGCAAGCCCAGCCACCCTGCCATGAGACGCAATTCGGCGGCCAACGCCGTGGCGGTGGCTTCCATTTCGGCGTGTGGCTCCAGATGGGCAGCGTTGGCACGCAGCACACCCGCCTGCCGATCGGCCTTCAGGCAGACCCTTGCGGCAAACCGGTCGCCATGCAGGAAAGGCAGCACGTAATAGCCGAATTTCCGTTTGGGAGCAGGGGTATAGATCTCGATCCTGTAATGGAAGTTGAACAGGCGTTCGGCCCTCGCCCGTTCCCAGACGAGGGGGTCGAAAGGGGAGACGAGGGCAGTGCCGCCGGCCTTGCGGGGAAGTTTGGCCTCCTTATGCAGATAGGCCTGTTGCTTCCAGCCCTCGACCATGACCGGGATCAGCGTTGCATCTTCGACGAGGCCCGCCAGTGCCTGCTTCGTCTCTGCCACGGGCAACCGGAAATAATCGCGGAGGTCGAATTCCGTGGCGATGCCAAGCGCCCGGCCGGAAAGATCGAGGAGGTTGCGGAAACTCTCCGCCTCGGGCGGTGTCGCAAGGTTCAGGGTTTCGGCCGGGATGACGCGCTCAGTGAGGTCGTAGATGCGCTCGAAGCTCTGGCGGGTAGCGGCCGTTACCAGCCCTTGGTCGAACAGGCATTCCAGCGCCATCTTGCCCTTGGACCAACCCCACCAGCCGCCCGCGCTTTTGCCCGCATCGGGCAGGTCGCTGACCGCTGTTGGCCCGTTCTTGGCCACGAAATCGAGGACCGACTTCACATAGGATTGTTCGTCCCTGGCGAATTTGCTCATGGAGCCATACGTGCCTTGGCCGTTGCGGGCGCGGTCCATGCGCCAGCGCATGTAGGGATGGAGCTCCAGCGGCAGCAGGCTCGCCTCATGGGCCCAGCATTCGAACATGGCGCGTTTCTTGTTGGTGAAGGTGCGGGCATCGAGTGTCGCGTGGGGGTAGGCGCCCAGGCGCGAATAGACCGGCAGATAGTGCGAGCGGACGAGGACATTGACGCTGTCGATTTGCAGCAGATTCATCTGCCGGATGGCGCCGCTGATCTTCATCCAGTTGGCTTGCCTGGCGCGGTTCGGAAAGGTGAAGCCCTGGGCGGCCAAAGCAATGCGGCGGGCTTCGGCGATGGAGAGTGCCGATTTCATTTGAGCGGCTTTTCCAGCGTGAGGAACTTCTCCTCCAAGCCGGCCCTGGCATAGAAAGCCCGGGCTTCACGGTTTCCGACATGGACGCCCAGACGCATCCATTTCTGCCCGGCCGCCCGCGCCAGCTTCTCGCATTCACTCAGCAGGGCGTGCCCGACACCTTGTCCGCGACGGGACTTGGTGACAGCGAGATCGCCGACATAGGCGCAAGTATAAAGTATCTCGTCGCGCTCATTTTCCGAAGAAACTTCAGTCAGAAGAGTAGCGTAGCCAACAACCGTTTGATCGGCCTCCGCGACCAGGAACGCGCCCTTGTGTTTCGCAATATCATCCTTGAGCCGTTGAATGTACCAACGGTTCATTTCCTCTGCCGGCTTCATGCGGTCGTAGAATTGGCTCTCGTGAGTTTGCAGTTCGCGCACGATTGCGATGACCGGCGCTTCGTCCCCGTCACGGTAGTCACGGATGGCGATACGGAGAACTATGCGGCCTCGTCGTGCCACATGGCTTCGGCGGGCTTGGCCTCATCGGCGCCGAGGGTTCCATTGAATTTGTAAAGCGTCGAACAATAGGGGCAGACGATTTCGTGACCTTCGCCCATATCAAGGAAGACATGGGGATGATCGAAAGGCGGCCGGGCGCCGATACACATGAATTCACCGGCGCCGATTTCAATTGCGGCAAGCCCCATGTCGTTATGGAAATGCGGTGTCGCGCTGACTGCCATTGCGTCCCTCGAAAATCCTTGAGTGGCCGGGCGATTACCATATGTTTCGCCCGATGCACAGTTTCAATTCGGATGGCGTGGAGATTGCCTACGAGACGGCGGGCGAGGGCGAGCCCATCCTGCTCATCCACGGCTTTGCCTCGAACGCCTACGTGAATTGGCGCGACACGGGTTGGGTGAAAACGCTGGTGGAGGCGGGGCGCTTCGTCATCACCATCGACAACCGGGGTCATGGCGCAAGTGAGAAGCTCTATGATCCCGCCCTGTATTCCGCCCCCGAGATGGCGGAAGACGCGCAGCGGCTGCTCGACCATCTGGGGCTCAAGCGAGCAGACGTCATGGGGTATTCCATGGGCGCTCGAATTGCCGCGTTCCTGACGATCAATCACGGGCGCTGCGTGAACCGCGCCATTTTCGCGGGGCTTGCCTCGCGCATGATCACGGGCGTGGGCGGCAGCGAAGCCATCGCGGCGGGCCTTGAAACCCCTTCACTTGCGGACGTCACGGATGCTGGTGCTAGGTCATTCCGAATTTTTGCCGAGCAGACGAAGAGCGATCTCAAAGCGCTCGCCGCCTGCATGCGCGCCTCGCGGGTGAAAATTACGGAAACGGAGCTTGCGCGGATTTCGGCGCCAGTCCTTGTGGTTGCTGGCGAGAAGGATGAAATCGCCGGAGATGTCGCGACATTGGTTGCAGCCATTCCGGGGGCGAAGGGCGTGACGCTGCCCGGCCGAGGCCATATGAACGCCGTGGGGGACCGGGAATACAAGCGGGTCGTGCTGGAGTTTTTGCACTCGCATCGGGATTGATAATCACTTCCATATCAATCCCTTCATCAAGCAAATTCATGAGTGGCGGCAGGGCAGCGGGCCGTTAAGCGTCGGCCAACCGATTGATCCGGCGCGGAAAGTCCGGATTGAACAAACGATTAACGCCACGGCTTCACAAAACGGTAGCGCTCTCCCCATATGCTGCAATCCGGAGTATAATCACCACTAGCCAAGGAAACCCGCCATGCGTCAGGCCACCAAACCGCAGACCGTCCAACGGCTTGATCCCGTTTGGGATCGCATCCGCAGTGAAGCCGACGATATTGCGCGGCAGGAGCCGGTGCTTGGCGGCTTCATTTTTTCCTCGGTGCTCAATCATTCGTCCTTCGAAAAGGCGTTGATCCATCGCTTGGCCCAGCGGCTTGGCAATGCCGATATCGGCGCCGATCTGGTGGTGCAGGCCTTCGAGGATGCGGTGGAAGCGGAGCCGCAAATCGGCGTTGCCGCCCGCGCCGACATCATAGCCACCTTCGAGCGCGATCCCGCCTGCCACCGTTATGCCGACCCGCTGCTCTATTTCAAGGGCTACCAGGCGATCCAGACGCACCGCATGGCGCATCGGTTGTGGCATCTGGGCCGCAAGGATTTCGCCTATTATCTGCAAAGCCGCTCGTCGATCATCGCCAGCGTCGACGTTCATCCGGGTGCCCGCATCGGCAAGGGCATCATGGTTGACCATGGCCATGACATCGTCATCGGGGAAACGTCGGTGATCGAAGACAATGTTTCGATCATGCAGGGTGTGACGCTGGGCGGCACCGGCAAGAATACGGGCGACCGGCATCCGAAGATTCGCGAAGGGGTGCTTTTGGGCGCGGGCGCCAAGATCCTCGGCAACATTGAGGTGGGGCGGTGCTCCAGGGTCGCCGCATGCTCGGTGGTGCTGCATGACGTTCCCGCCAATACGACGGTTGCCGGCGTTCCAGCCAAGGTCGTGGGCTATGCCGGCTGCGAGGAGCCGGCCCGCGTCATGGACCACAATGTCGAGCCGGTTGCGGCAACGGCGGATTGAGGCTAGACGGCATTTACC
>JACMJT010000658.1 GCA_014380505.1 Hyphomicrobiales bacterium
ATGTGACCGTCAGCCATCGCTCACTCCGAAAACAGCAGGTTGGTGAGGACGAAGTTGGCGGCGAGAATGAGTATGGAGGCGGAGACCACGGCATTGGTGGTGGCGCGGCCCACGCCCTGCGCGCCCCCCTTGGAATTGAAGCCGTGGTAGCAGCCCATGACGGCGATGATAAAGCCGAAGACCGCGGCCTTGATGAGGCCCGAGGTCACATCATCGACATGCAGAAAATCAGCCGTGTTCTTGATATAGGCATAGGAGTTGAAACCAAGGGAGCGGGTGCCGACGATATAGCCGCCCATGATGCCGATGGTATCACCGATGGCCACGAGAATGGGCAGGGTGACAACCGCCGCGATGAGCCGCGGCCCCACGAGATACTTGAAGGGGTTGGTGGAGAGGGTGACGAGGGCGTCGATCTGTTCGGTCACGCGCATGGTGCCGAGTTCGGCGGCAATCGATGCGCCGACGCGGCCAGCAACCATGAGGCCTGCCAGCACGGGGCCGAGTTCACGGGTGATGCCAAGCGCCACGATGGAGGCCACCAGGCCCTCCGCGTTGAAGCGCGAGGAGCCGAGATAAATTTGGAGGGCCAGAGCACCGCCGGTGAAAAATGCGGTGAGGCCGACAACGGGCAAGGAGTTATAACCGATGCGCCACATCTGCTCGAGAATCTGGCGGCCATAGAAGGGGGGCGTGAGGCCTTGGGCGAGGCCGTCTTTCAAAAAGAGGGCGACGCGGCCAATTTCCGCCAGGAGGGCAAGCACGGCACGGCCGATGGGTTGGAAAGGGTTCAAGCTTGGCGCCCCGAATCGAGTTCAGAATAGAGTCTGGCATAACGGCTGCCCAAACGGGTGAGCAATTCATAGGATATGGTGCCGGCCCAGCCCGCCGCTTCATCGATCAGAATGTTGGGGCCGAGGATTTCAGCCCGGTCGCCGCGGGTGACGGCGTGGGCCAAGTCGGTGACATCGATGGCCATCATGTCCATGGAGACGCGGCCGATGATGGGGCAGCGCCTGCCACCGAGGAAGATCTGCGGCGGGGTGTTGCTGTTGCCGGAGCTTAAAGCGCGGGGCACGCCATCCTTGTAGCCGGCGCCCAGCACGGCGATGCGGGTTTCACGGGCGGCTTGCCAGGTTGCGCCGTAACCCACGGTTTCGCCGGCGTGGACGGTGCGGGTTTGCAGGATGGTGCCTTCGAGTAGGGCCACGGCCTGCATGGGATTGGCAAGCGCCGGGGCGGGGTTGCCGCCATAGATGGCGATGCCGGGGCGCACGAGATCATGGGCGTAATCCTTTCCTAGGAAAATGCCGCTGGAATTGGCGAGGCTGGCGGGAACGCCGGGAAGTTTCGCGCGGACGGTGTTGAAGGTGTCGCGCTGTTTCAAGGTAAGGGGATGGCTGGCTTCTTCGGCACAGGCGAGATGGCTCATGAGCAGGCTGACGTTGAGGCCTTCCACGGTCGCGGTCTCGGCCAGCAGCGCTACGTATTCGCGGATGGGAAAGCCCAGGCGGTTGATGCCCGTATCCACATG
>JACMJT010000659.1 GCA_014380505.1 Hyphomicrobiales bacterium
CGACTACAAGCCCGCACCCTTCATCGTCTCATCGGAAATAGATGGCGTCGATATGGTGACAGTCGTCACCGAAGGCATCTTCAGTTATTGCGGCGTCAAGGTGAAGATCGATACCGATCGCCATCTGGGTCCCGAATGCGCCGTCGTTCGCGTGGAGGGCGAGGAGGTGGGCCACGTCACCACCGCCGAATATGGCTCCCAGATGCTGTCCCTCGGCGGTGTCAGGCATTTGACCGGCGGCTCGAAGAAGGAAGGCCGCGTCACCTGTGCAGTGCTTCTCGATCTCTGCAACGGCAAGCCCGTCGAGGCCGCCGTCGATGGCGGCGCTCGCCTGGTGATCGAGGCGGGCAGGGCCCCGGTCGTCAACGGCACCACCGAAGAGCGCATGCGCGTGGGCTGCGGCTCGGCCACCATCGGCATGTTCGCCAAGCAATGGCTGGGCCATGTGGACGAAGTCGTCGTCGTCGACGATCACATCACCGGGGTTCTTTCGGAGCATCAGGCCGGAAAATTTCTCGGAGTTCCCGAGACTGGCATAAAAATGAAGGGACACCGCTCCACGCCCGGCCGCTATTTCAAAGTGGCCCAGCCCGGCATCGGATGGGGCGGCACCGATCTCGTCGATCCGCTGTCGATCCTCAAACCTTTCGACACAGGGGAAGCCTGGCCGGGCCTGCGGCTCCTCATGGTTTCGACCACCGGCGAACACGCAGCTTATTTCGAACTCGATGACGCATGTGTGCCGGTGGAGAAGGAGTTGCCCCCAGCACTCAAACAATCGGTCGAACGCATTGCCGAGAATTGCGAGCCGGCGCTCTCGACGGTCCTGTTCATGGGAGGGGCAGGGGGATCCCTCCGCGCCGGTGTCACCGAAAATCCAGTACGCCTGACAAAGTCGGTAAAAGATGCCCTGACCCGCGTGACTGCGGGCGGTGCTCCCGTTTACGTGTGGCCCGGCGGCGGCATCACGTTCATGGTCGATGTGACGCGATTGCCCGCCAATGCTTTCGGCTATGTGCCGACACCGGCACTTGTGGCCCCAATCGAATTCACCATGCGCCGCGAGGATTATGCCGCCCTTGGCGGCCACATGGAACAGGTGCGGCCCTTGCGCGAAATTCTGAGAGAGCGCCAGCCATGACCCGCAGCTTGGCCCGCATGCTGCCCGATGGCCGCAGGCTTCATCTCCACGATGGACCCATCGACCTTGTCATCGGCGCAGACGGTCCATTGCGCGAAGTGGCGCGTGCCCATGATGCGGCACGTGTACGTTTCTCTACCATCCTCGATGAGTTGTGTGCGGAGCTAGGCCTTCTGCGTCAGCCGAGCAGTGTCAAGCCTCAAGGGGCCGTGGCGCGGCGCATGTGGCGCGCCACCATCGTGCACGCTGAGCGAAATTTCATAACGCCCATGGCCGCCGTCGCCGGCGCCGTTGCCGAGGAAGTGCTTGCCGCGATGGTTGCCGCCGCAAACCTTGAACGCGCCTATATCAACAATGGCGGAGATATTGCCCTCCATCTTTCGCCATCGCGCGAGTTCCAAATCGGATTGATCGACCGTCCCGACAGCCCATCGCTCTTCGCCAAAACCCGTATTCGCTGGTCCGATCCCGTGCGCGGCATCGCCACCAGCGGCTGGCGCGGCCGAAGCTTCTCCCTCGGCATCGCCGATGCGGTGACGGTGCTGGCCTCCACCGCCAGCACAGCCGATGCGGCGGCCACCGTCATCGCCAATGCCGTCGATCTGCCGGGACATCCCGCCGTCACCCGCACTCCCGCCGTTGAGATTCAACCGGACAATGACCTCGGTTCACGGCTTGTAACTCGGGGCGTGGGCGCACTGTCGCCAACTGAAATTGCAAAGGCGCTGGATCGCGGCGCTTCGACCGCGCAAGCGCTGATCGACAACGGAACCATCGCTGCCTGCGCCCTTCACCTCGCCGGCGCGACCAGGACCATGGGCAATGCACTAGGCGATGTCGGGAGGCTTGCTCTCCATGCCTGACGTTAAAGTGCGGAAATTCGTGATCTCAATCGAGGAAATCCTGCACGAAGGCGGGCCATCCGCAGCAACCCCGCAGCGCCGTGCTTGTATCCTCGCCGTTATCGAAAATCCTTACGCCGGAAAGCACCATGTAGAAATCGCACCGTTCATGGATGATCTGAAGCCCTTGGGACTGGAGATGGCGCACCGCTTGATTGCCGCACTCGGAGGCGATGCAAAAATCGTCGAAGGCTATGGCAAGGGCGCCATCGTCGGAGAAGCGGGCGAGATTGAACACGGCGCCCTCTGGCATGCGCCCGGCGGCTATGCCATGCGCGACGTGCTGGGGGGCACCAAGGCCATCGTGCCTTCGACAAAAAAGGTGGGTGGCCCCGGTACCAGACTCGATATTCCTGTGACCCACATCAACGCCTCCTATGTGCGCAGCCACCTCGATGCGATGGAGGTGGGCGTGCCGGACGCGCCGCGGGCCCGCGAGATCGTGCTGGCCCTCGTCATGACGACGGGTGCCCGCGTCCACGCCCGCGCCGGTGGCCTGGAGGCTGGCGCCATCAGGGGAGAGGACGGACTCAGATGAAAGCGAAAATCCGCAAGATCGTCACCTTCGTCGATGAAACCTTGAGCGAGCAGGGGCAATCGATCTTGCCGCCCTTGCGCCGCGCCGCCGCCGTCGCCGTGATCGAAAACCCGTTCGCCGGACTTTATCAGGAAGACCTCTCGCTCTTGATCGATATTGGCGAGGAACTGGGTGGCCTTCTCGCTGAACGGGCCGTGGCGGCACTCGGTATCACCGGCAGCAAAGTCCAGAGCTACGGCAAGGCCGCCGCCGTTGGCGAGAATGGCGAGCTTGAACACGCCGCCGCCATCCTGCATCCCAAACTCGGCACTCCCTTTCGCAAGGTGCTGGGCAAGGGGGCGGCCCTCATTCCGTCATCCAAGAAACGCGGCGGGCTTGGCGTGTCGCTGGACGTGCCGCTCGGCCACAAGGATGCGGCCTTCGTTCGCAGTCATTTCGATGGCATGGAAGTCCGCATCAACGATGCACCCAGGGCGAATGAGATTATGGTGGCCTTGGCCGTCACATCCGGTGGCCGTCCCTTGCCCCGCGTCGGCGGCCTCAAGTTGGATGAGATCAAAGGCGACGACGGCTTGCGTTGATTTTTCCTCTCCCCG
>JACMJT010000660.1 GCA_014380505.1 Hyphomicrobiales bacterium
GCCAGCCCATCCTTGCCGGGTCTGCCGCCGATGCCGCCCAGACCCATGCTGATGACGCCAAAGTTCTTGGCCTTCGCCGTTTCGTGGGGCGGCACACGGCCATGGGCGCTGTTCAATCCGATAATCCAGATGGAGCCCGCACTTTCCGCCTGCACCTGGCCCGGAAGTGCTTGGGCAAGGCAGCCGAACACCGCATCCGCGAGCATCTGCCCGATGACGTGGCGCGCGGTCACCGGCGAGGGCCGGATTGGATCGACGCAAGTGCCGGGCTCGGTCACCAGATCGAAGCACGAGAGCGAGCCGATGTTATTGGGCACATGGGGCGCTATCACCGCCTTCAAACCGAACACGGAATAGGCGTGTGTATAGGTGCGGGGCGAATTGATGCCGTAAATCGAAGCCGGCGAAGAGCCGGAGAAATCTATGGTGATCTTGTCCCGCTTGATGGTCAGCTTGGCCTTGATGGTGATCGGCCCCTCATAGCCGTCGAGCGGCATGACATAGGACCATTCGCCTTCGGGAAGCGCTTGGATCGCGTCGCGGGCACCTTTCTCCGATTGGGTCAGAATGTGTTTGGCCAAAGGCTCGATCGAGGTGAGCTTGAACTCCCGCATCATGGAAATAAGACGGCGGGCGCCCGTGTCGTTGGCGCTGACAAGGGAGAGGATGTCGCCCCGCACTTCGACGGGGTTGCGCGAGTTGGCGAGGATGATCGACATCAGCTCCTCGTTGATCTCGCCCTGCTTCCGCATCTTCAGATGCGGAATGAGAGTTCCTTCCTCGAAGGAGGAATTGGCTTTGGCCGACATGCCGACGCCGCCCACGTCGATCACATGGCAAGTTGAAGCGAAGAAGGCGACGAGCTTTTTGTCGAGAAATACCGGCGTCAGCATCACGTAGTCGAAGAGATGGCCGGTGCCGAGCCAGGGATCGTTGGTGACATAAACGTCGCCGGGCTTCATCGACGCTTGCGGAAAATGCTTGAAGAAATGGGCGACCGCCGTCGCCATGGTGTTCACATGGCCGGGCGTCCCGGTCATCGCCTGGGCAATCATGTTGCCGCGAGGGTCGTAAACGCCGGCAGACAAATCGCCGGCCTCGCGCGTGATGGTGCCAAAGGCGATGCGGAGCAGGGCTTGGGCCTGCTCCTCGACAACGGCAATGAGCCGGTTCCACATGACCTGTGTGCGAATAGCGGCGAGTGCTGATTTGCTCACTTCGTGCGCTCCAGAATAATATAGCCCAGGCTGTTGATCGACGCCTTGAAATTGGCGCCGACGATGGTGGAGGTCTCATCCTCGGCGATGATGGCGGGACCCTTGATGGTGCTGCCGGTTTTCATGTCGAAACGCCAGTAGACGGGAGCCGACACTTCCCGGCCCAACGCCGGATCGTAGACCGTGCGCCGGCCGCGAGGGGGTGGCGCTGTGTTCCTTGAAGCCCTGGCGGCGCGTTTCGCCTTCAGGGGCTTCGATGAAACGGTGACGGACCAGGTTATCGCTTCGGCGTCCTGATTGGGAATTCGCAAGCCATAGACCTGCTGATAAAGCTTCTCGAAAGCCGCCTTCAGCTTAACACCGTCGGCCCCAACTAGCTTGCGGATGGGAACGGCCACACGGATTTCATGCCCTTGGCCTACATAGCGGCAGTCGGCAATGATTTGAACGATGGCCCTGGCGCCGCCCAAGACCGGCTCGACCACGGCGCGGGCATCGCGCGTCATCTGGTCCAGCAAATTGTTGACCCGGGCAGCATCGAAGGTTTCCAGCGAGACGACGGCGCTCTTGGTGATTTCATAGGCGACGGGGGCTTTCAGAAAACCGATGGCCGAGCCAACGCCAGCACCTTTCGGCACGATGATCGAAGCGATGCCGACCTTTTCGGCCAAACTACAGGCATGGAGCGGTGCTCCGCCGCCGAAGGCGATCATGGTGCATGACGCGATGTCGCGGCCGCGCTCGATCGCATGAACGCGGGCGGCGTTCGCCATGTTCTCCTCAACGATTTCAGTAACACCCGCGGCAGGCCAGAAATCCTTGAGGCCCAACCTGTCGCCGATGTTCCGCCCCAGAGCAGCCCTGGCGCCCGCCTCATCGAGCCTGATCTTGCCGCCGGCGAAATAGGCGGGATCGATCTTGCCCAACACGAGGTTTGCATCGGTCACGGCGGGTTCCGTGCCGCCACGGCCGTAGCAGACGGGTCCCGGCGTGGAACCGGCGCTGTCCGGACCAACCGTGATGCGGCCCAGCTTGTCGACGCGGGCGATGGAACCGCCGCCGGCGCCGATCTCGACCATCTCGATCACTGGAATACGGACGGGAATGCCGGAGCCCTTCATGTCGCGATAGGCGCGGGCGATTTCGAATTTGCGGGCGCGCTCCGGTTCGCCATCGGTGAGCAGGCAAATCTTCGCCGTGGTGCCGCCCATATCGAAGGAGAGAACTTCATCAAGCCCACATTCCGCCGCGATTTCGCTGGCGAGAATGGCGCCGCCCGCGGGACCGGATTCAACAAGACGGATGGGAAAGCGCGTAGCGGTTTCGAGTGTCGTCAGACCGCCGCCGGACATCATAAGGAAGAGGGGTGCGCGCAAGCCCATGTCCAGCAACTGGTCGCGCAGGCGATGCAGGTACCCCGCCATCAGGGGCCGCACATAGGCATTGGCGACGGTGGTGGAGAAGCGCTCAAACTCGCGGATCTCGGGCGCCACTTCGCTCGAGATGCAGATGGTGACATGGTTTGGCAGAGCCTTCGCCAGTACCTCGCGCACCCGGCGTTCGTGTCCGTCATGGGCATAGGCATGGAGGAAGCCGATGGCCACAGCCTTCACGTCTTCGGTGCGGAGTCTTGCTGCAAGGTCCTGAAGCGACGACTCATCCAGCGCCACCAGCACATCGCCGTCGGCGGAGAGCCGTTCACGCACGGTGAAACGCAAAGGCCGGGGAACCAGCGGAACGGAACGCTCGATCATCAGATCGTAATGATCGAACCGCTTCTCGTAGCCTTGTTCGAGAATGTCGCGAAAACCCTCCGTGGTTATGAAGGCGGTTGCGGCACCTTTGCGCTCGATCAGTGCATTGGTGGCGAGTGTCGTGCCATGAATAAAAACGCCGACATCGCTGGTCTTGAGGCCGGATTGTTCGAGGACCAGGCCGATCCCCTCGATCACGCCGAGTTCCGGCGCATGGGTGGTGGTGAGGACTTTGCCGCTCCAC
>JACMJT010000661.1 GCA_014380505.1 Hyphomicrobiales bacterium
TCGGTGCTGGCCGGCTGCACCGGGTCCTCAGGCGGCACGTCCACCTCCTCCCCGGCCTGGTCCTCTGCGGTGGCCCTGTGTGGGGAGGCCGCGCGTGCGGCGGCGCGCACGCCGACCGCGACCTTGTCCGGGTCCGGCTGCTCCTCGGTGGGAACCGGCGCGAACCGCAGCCACACCGCACCCAGCGGCGGGATGGTGACCGGGGCCGAGGCCGGATAGCCGTGCGAGGGGATCGCCTGGGCGACCACCTGGCCCAGGTTGCCGATGTGTCCGGTGCCGTCGTACACCTCGGCGTCGGTGTTGAAGATCTCCTTCCAGACCCCCTCGGTGGGAAGACCGAGCCGGTGGTCCGGCCGAGGCTCGGAGGAGAAGTTCGTGATGCAGGCGATCATCTGCCCGTCGCCGTCGTAGCGCAGGAAGGAGAACACGTTGCCACCGCGGTCGTCGGCATCGATCCAGGAGAACCCGGACGGGTCGGTGTCGCGCTTCCACAGCGCCGGGTTCTCTTTGTAGACGGTGTTCAGGTCCTTGACCAGCCGCTGCAGCCCCCGGTGCCCGTAGTCCGCGCTCTGCCACCAGTCGACGCTGCGGGCCTCGGAGAACTCCCGGCGCTGGCCGAACTCGGTGCCCATGAACAGCAGCTTCTTGCCCGGGTGGGCCCACATGAAGGCGTAGAACGCCCGCAGGGTGCCGAACTTCCGCCACTCGTCCTGCGGGATCCGCTCGAACATCGAGCCCTTGCCGTGCACCACTTCGTCGTGAGACAGCGGCAACACGAAATTTTCAGAAAACGCATAGAGCAGGCCGAAGGTCAGCTCATGGTGGTGGTGCTTGCGGTGGACGGTATCGCGCTTCAAATATTCCAGCGTATCGTGCATGAAGCCCATGTTCCACTTGAAGCCGAAGCCGAGGCCGCCCGCATGGGTGGGCTGCGAGACGCCGGGGAAAGCCGTTGATTCCTCGGCGATGGTGACAGCGCCCGGTGTTTTGCCATAGGCTTCATGGTTCATGCGTTGCAGGAAGGCGATGGCTTCAAGGTTCTCGCGCCCGCCATGCTTGTTGGGAAGCCACTCGCCCGCTTTTCGCGAATAGTCGAGATAGAGCATGGAGGCGACCGCATCGACCCGCAATCCGTCGAGGTGATAGCGCTCGAGCCAGAACAGGGCGTTGTTGATGAGATAGCTCGCAACCTCACTGCGACCGAAATTATAGATCGCCGTGTTCCAGTCCGGATGAAAGCCCCGGCGGGGGTCCTCATGTTCATAGAGTGCCGTGCCGTCGAAGCGGGCGAGGCCGTGTTCATCGGTCGGGAAGTGGGCGGGCACCCAATCGAGAATGACGCCGATATCAGCGCGGTGTGCTTGATCGACAAAATGGGCAAAGCCCTGGGGATCGCCGAAGCGCGCGGTCGGCGCATAGAGTCCCGTGGGCTGGTAGCCCCAGGAAAGATCGAAGGGATGCTCGGTGATGGGCAGAAGTTCGATGTGGGTGAACCCCATGTCGCGCACATAGGGGATCAAGTCCTTTGCCAGTTCGGCGTAGGTGAGAAATCCGTTACCGTCGCCACGTTTCCATGAGCCCAGATGGACTTCATAAATCGACATGGGGGAGCGGCGGTGATCGCGGGCGGCGCGCGCTTCGACATAGGCTTGATCGCTCCAGATGAAATTGTCGGTGATAGCGATGCGCGATGCGTTCTTGGGCCGAAGTTCCGAGGCAAAGCCGAAGGGGTCGGCCTTGAGGGGCAGAAGCTTCCCGTCCGCACCTAACAACTCATACTTGTAGCTTTGGCCCGCGCTGGCGCCGGGCACGAAAATTTCCCACACGCCAGTGTCGAGACGCTTGCGCATGACATGGCGGCGCCCGTCCCAGCCGTTGAAATCGCCAACGACGGAGACACGTCCGGCGTTGGGCGCCCAGACGGCGAAGTGAACGCCATCGGCACCCTCATGGTTCATGGGATGGGCGCCAAGCCTGTCGTAAAGGCGAAGATGGGTGCCTTCGGCGAGGAAATAGTCGTCGAGGGGGCCCAGCACCGGCCCCAGGCCATAGGCATCGATGAAAGACCAGGCATCATTTCCGCGCGTGGCCTCGTAGCGGATTGTCTGGCGGTTCTTGAGCTTGACCTTGCCTTCGAAGAACCCAGCCTCATCACGCCGTTCGAGTTGGCCCAGCGCTGCGCCGTCAAGGCTCGTGGCTGTGAGCGTGTCGGCGCTGGGAACGAAGGCACGGGCGATCCAGCTTCGCCCGATTTTGTGCAGCCCCAGGAGCTTGAACGGATCGCCGTGCCGCCCAGAAACGACGCCTTCGATTTCAGCTCCGCCCGTTTTCCACGAAGCCTCGGCCATCGGTCGTCAACTCCTAAGCAACAGGCACCTTCCAGATGTCGCGGGCATATTCCCGGATCGTGCGGTCCGACGAGAACCAGCCCATGTTCACCGTATTGAGGATTGTCTTCACCGTCCAGTCCCGGGGGGTATGCCAGATACCGTCGATATCGCGCTGGGCCTTGGCATAGGCGTCGAAGTCCGCCGCCACCATGAACCAGTCATGGTGGAAAAGGGAATCGAGGATCGGCCGGTAACGCCCGGTGTCGTCCGGCGAAAAAGAGGAAAGCGCGTTGAGAACGCCTTTCAGGCCGGGCGAGGCTTCGATGACGGTGCGGGGATCGTGGCCGTTGCGCCGGCGTTGTTCAACCTGTTCGGCAGTCAGGCCGAAAATCGCGATATTATCCCGGCCGACGCGTTCCAAAATCTCCACGTTGGCGCCATCGAGAGTGCCGATGGTGAGCGCGCCGTTGAGGGCGAATTTCATGTTGCCGGTGCCCGAGGCCTCCATGCCGGCGGTCGAAATCTGTTCCGACAGATCGGCGGCGGGGACGATGGCCTCGGCAAGGCTCACATTGTAGTTCGGGATGAATGCGACCTTGAGCAGACCGCGGATGGTGGCGTCGTTGTTGACGACGGCGGCCACGTCATTGATGAGCTTGATAATGAGCTTGGCCTGGGCATAGTTCGCCGCCGCCTTGCCCGCGAAAATCTTGACGCGCGGCACCCACGACCGGCCGGGATCGGCGCGCATGGCATTATAGAGCGCCACCGTTTCAAGAATATTGAGGAGCTGGCGCTTGTACTCGTGGATGCGCTTCACATGGACGTCGAACATGGCGCCGGGATCGACCAGAAGTCCCATGCGTTCGGTGATGAGGCTGGCCAGGCGCGCCTTGTTCTGGCGCTTGATGGCGGTGAAGCGCTCGCCAAAGCTTGCATCCCGGGCGAAGGGTATCGCCTCGCGCAGCGTTTCCGCATCGTCGAGAATCCTGTCGCCGATTGCCTCACGCAACAGGCCCATGAGGCCGGGGTTGACGCCGAGCAGCCAGCGCCGCGGTGTTACGCCGTTGGTCTTATTGTTGATGCGGCCGGGATAAAGCGCATCAAGGTTCTTGAACACGCTCTGCTTCATGAGGGACGTATGCAGCGCCGAGACACCGTTGATGCTGTGGGAGCCGGCAAAGGCCAGTTGCCCCATGCGGACCCGGCGGCCGTTGTGCTCGTCGATGAGCGAGACCGACGCTAACAGTTCGGCGGGCAACTCCCTCGCATCGGCGAGAACCTTGGCATTGATGGCGAAAACGATCTGCATGTGGCGCGGCAGCAGGCGCTCGAAGAGTTGCAGAGGCCAGCTCTCCAGCGCCTCCGGCAAAAGCGTGTGGTTGGTATAGGACGTAACCGCGCGGGTGATATCCCAGGCCTCGGCCCACGTAACATCATGCATGTCCATGAGCAGGCGCATGAGTTCGGCCACGGCAATCGCGGGATGGGTGTCGTTCAATTGCACCGCGGCCTTATGGGGAAGTGACCGGACATCGCCAAATTGCTGCATGTGGCGGCGCAGAATGTCCTGAAGCGAAGCCGAGGTGAAGAAATACTCCTGCCGGAGCCGCAACTCCTGCCCGGCCGGTGTTGCATCGGAGGGATAGAGAACGCGGGTGATGATCTCGGCCCTGTTGCTGTCGCCAAAGGCTCCGGCAAAGTCGCCGCTGTTGATGGCATCGAGCCGGATGGGATCGAGGGCGCGCGCCGTCCACAGTCGGAGTGTGTTAACGCGATGGCCGCGCCAGCCCACCATTGGCGCGTCGCAGGCGATGGCTAGAATTTTTTCGGCGGGGCGCCAGTGGCTGCGTGGCTCGCCGCCGGTTCGAGTTTCCTCCGTAACGCTGCCGCCAAATCCCACTTCGTAAGCGGCCTCGCGGCGCTGGAATTCCCACGGGTTGCCGTTTTCCAGCCAGTTTTCCGGAAACTCCTTCTGCCAGCCGTCGACGATTTCCTGGCGGAACAGGCCGTGGCCGTAGCGGATGCCATAGCCGTAGGCGGGAATGCCGAGGCTCGCCATGCTCTCCATGAAGCAGGCGGCGAGGCGGCCCAGGCCGCCATTGCCCAACGCCGCATCGGGCTCCAGCGCTTCAATGAGATTGAGATCGACGCCCAGCCTGTCGAGGGCCGCCTGAAACGGCGCCGTCAGTTCAAGATTGCCGAGAGCGTCGCGCAGCAGCCGGCCGATGAGGAATTCGAGCGAGAGATAGTAGACGCGCTTGGACTTGGCGGCATAGGCGGCGCGGGTCGATTCCATCCAGCGGTCGATAATGCGGTCGCGCAGCGCCAGAATGGCGGCGGCCAGCCAGTCATGATTTTTGGCGGCGATCGGATCCTTGCCGATGGCGTAGGTGAGTTTCTCCAGTATCTCGACCCGGATGCTTTCGGCATCAGTCGCGCGGGGCATTGGCATGGTTCCCCCGTTTACGTTTTCGGTTGGGGCTTGAATGGCAGGGCCGGAAAAAACTCGCATTGTTACCTTTTCTAGTCGAATCGCTGGGGCTCCAGGCCGGCGGAATTTTGCATGGCGCAAGGCAAGCGCCGTGGCAAGCTTGTCTTGCGGCGTTGCGTCAATGGGGCGCCTTAGCTATTGAGACACCGACAGCGTTGCAACGCCCGCCACGATCAGGAGGATTCCCACCCATTGGCCCCAGGAAACCTTTTCCTTGAGAAACACCATGGCGAGGATGACGGCGCTGGCGCCATAGGTTGAGATACCGATGGCCGCGAACTCCCGCCCCGGAAAATGCCCCGAGGCGCTGACGGCGATGACGGCCAGCACATCGAAAACCGCCATGAGCACGATGCCGTTCCAGTGCCGGAGTTGCAGCGGCGCCGGGAGCCGTTCGCCGGCCATGAACGGCAGGATGGCCAGCATCGCGGCGGGCCTTGAAATCCAGGTGGCCTCGATCTCGCCGATGGCCACGGCGGCATGCTGGCCAAGCACGAACGCCACCGCGTAGCCCACGCAGGACATGGCGGCGAAGAAAAGCAGGGCGGGCAGCTTGCCTTTTTCTACAGACCGGAAGCCGCCGTCTTCGTGACCCGAACGCGCCACCAACACCGCGCCGCCTAGGGCCACCACGGTGGCCGTCCATTGCAGCGGTGTCGGCGCCAATCCGGTCAGCACGCCCCAGAGGAACACCAAAACTGGATAGGTGGCACTGAGCGGGGCCACGAGCGATATGGGACCAAGGCTGAAGGCTTTGAACAAGCCTGCCACGCCGAAACCATAGGCAATGCCGAGACCTGCCGCCAACAACAAGCCCATGGGCGAGGCTGTCCAAACGGTGCCCCTATAGATCACAAAACCCATGAGGAGCACGCCGCCCGCGATGATGACGAGTGCCGCCATGCGGAAGGGGCCGATACGCTCCGCAAGGCTGCGGGCCAGGACATCGTGCACAGACCAGCACAGGGCCGCGAACACGCCGAGAAGAACGACGGGCATGGCCCCTCTTCATTCGCCAGTTGGATAAGCCCGGTGGTAGTTGGTCCTATGGGGCCGGTCAACGGGGCAGACAGTCCACCTGCGGGTTTGCTAAGAAACTCCCATGCTTTCGCCAGCCGATCCTCGCGCCTTGCGCTCAGCCCTGGGCGTTTTCGCCACCGGCGTCACCATCGTCACAATGCGGGCGGCTAACGGGGAATTGATCGGCAACACGGCCAATTCCTTCAATTCCGTGTCACTCGATCCGCCGCTGGTATTGTGGAGCCTGGCGCGCAACGCCTATAGCTTCAAGGCCTATGTCGCGGCCGATCACTTCGCCGTCAATGTGCTGCGCGAGGGACAGGAGGATTTGTCGGCCCGCTTCGCCAATTCGCTTGGCGACAAATGGCAGGGCATCGACTACGAAACCTGGGAGACCGGTTGCCCCATCATTCCCAATGCGCTTGCGATCTTCGAATGCAAGGCAGCTCACACCTATGAAGGCGGCGACCATGTGATCTTCGTGGGCGAGATATTGAGATTCGACCATGACCCCCACGGCAAACCGCTGATCTTCTGGCGGGGCGGCTACCGTGCTATTGATGAACAAAGGTAGGCCCCATGTTCCTTTCGGTTTTCGAGCTGTTCAAGATCGGTATCGGCCCGTCGAGCTCCCACACCATGGGCCCGATGGTGGCGGCCCGGCGCTTTCTTGAACGGGCCGGGTCCATGTCGCTGCCCCATGCCGGGCGGCTCACCGTCAGGCTGCATGGCTCCCTTGCCTTCACCGGCAAGGGCCATGGCACGGACCGCGCTGTAGTCTTGGGGCTTGCCGGCGAGACGCCGGAGGCTATCGATCCCGACCGGGTAGAACCCATTCAGGCCGAAATGGCGGCGCGGGGGCATATCACGCTGGCGAGCGGCAACCGGATCGCTTTCGATCCGGCGCGCGATGTGATCTTCGATTACGGCCCTGCCCTTCCCGGCCATTCCAACGGCATGGTGTTCCGCATTCTCGATGACGACAACAATACGCTTCTGGCGGAGACCTATTATTCGGTGGGCGGCGGCTTCGTGCAAAACGAGGCAGAGCGCCTTGCGGCATTGGCCCAGGGCAAGACCAAACCCAAGCTCGATGTGCCCCATCCTTTCGCAACGGCGGCCGAGATGCTGGAGATGGGCAAGCGCTCTGGGCTTACGGTTGCTGGCATGAAGCGCGCCAACGAGAACGTGGGCCTAAGCGATGCCGATCTCGACCGTGGCCTCGACCGCATCTGGGACGCCATGGCGGCATGCATGAATCGGGGACTCAGCCAGGGGGGCACGCTGCCGGGCGGACTCAAGATCAGGCGCCGGGCCTCAGATATCCTGCGCCAGCTCAAGGCGGAACAGGGCGGCAATGCGATCCAGCCGCATCAGGTCATGGACTGGCTATCGGTCTATGCGCTGGCGGTGAACGAGGAGAATGCGGCGGGCGGCAAGGTAGTGACGGCACCGACCAATGGTGCCGCCGGCGTCATCCCCGCGACGATCCGTTATTATCTCGACCATTGCGTCGGAGCCGATGCAGCAGGTATCCGCACCTTTTTGCTGGCCTCCGCCGCCATCGGCGGGATCATCAAGCACAATGCCTCAATCTCGGGAGCGGAAGTCGGCTGCCAGGGCGAAGTGGGCTCGGCCTCCGCCATGGCGGCGGCGGGATTGTGCGCGGCTTTGGGCGGCAGCAACGAGCAGGTGGAAAACGCCGCCGAGATCGCCCTTGAACACCATCTCGGCATGACTTGCGATCCTGTCGGCGGGCTGGTGCAAGTGCCGTGCATCGAGCGCAACGCCTTCGGCGCGGTGAAAGCGGTGACAGCGGCCTCGCTGGCCCTGCGCGGCGACGGCAAGCATTTCATGCCTCTGGACAATTGCGTCGAGACCATGCGCCAGACCGGCATCGACATGAGCGACCGCTACAAGGAGACTTCGACCGGCGGCCTCGCCGTCAATGTGGTTGAATGTTAACCGCGGCTACGAAGATAGGCGGCAAGACCGGCGGTTGATGAGTCGAGGCCCTCCGTTCCGGTCTTGCCTGCGATAACCTGTTCAAGGCCCGTGGCGAGCTCCTTGCCGAGTTCCACGCCCCATTGGTCAAAGGCATTGATGTCCCAGATCGCGGCTTCAACGAAGACGCGGTGTTCGTAGAGCGCCAAAAGGCGGCCGAGTGTTTCGGGGTCGAGCTTTTTGTAGGCAAGGGTGAGGGAGGGCCGGTTGCCGGCGAAGGCGCGGTGGGGTGCGAGGCGCCTTGCCTCCGCCCTGCTCTTTCCGGCGGAGAGAAGCAGCTCTTCGGTTTCCTCCACCGTGCGTCCCAGCATCAGCGCCTGGGACTGGGCCAGGCAATTGGCGACGAGCAGGATGTGATGCTTTGGCCTCCCAATCTCGTGGGGCTCGGCGGCGATGAGGAATTCAACGGGGACGATATCAGTGCCCTGATGCAGCAACTGAAAGAAGGCGTGCTGACCATTGGTGCCGGGCTCGCCCCAGACGAGAGGACCGGTCGCCATCTTGACCGCCGATCCATCCTTGCGGACATGCTTGCCGTTCGATTCCATGTCGAGCTGCTGGAGGTAAGCTGGAAAACGCGACAGGCGCTGGTCATAGGGAACGATGGCGCGCGAGGGATAATTGCAAATATTGCGATGCCAAACGCCGAGGAGGCCCATGAGAATCGGCAGGTTGCGGAGAACCGGCGCCTCGCGGAAATGCCGGTCCATGGCATGACCGCCGTCGAGGAAGCGGCCGAAATTTTCCGGTCCGATGGCGATCATCAACGGCAAGCCGATGGCCGACCAGATGGAATAGCGCCCGCCGACCCAATCCCAAAAGCCGAAGATACGGTTGTCGTCGATGCCAAAGGCCTTGACCTTGTCGATGGCCGTGGAGATGGCCGCGAAATGATCGCCGACCGCCGCTTCGCCAAGCTTGCCCGCGATCCAATTCCGCGCCGTGCGCGCGTTGGTCATGGTCTCGATGGTGGTGAAGCTCTTCGACGCGATCAGAAACAGCGTCGTTAGGGGGTTGAGCGTCTTCAAGGTATCGGCGATGTGGGCACCATCGACGTTCGAGACGTAGTGCAGGCGGGGGCCATCGTGATAGGGGGCGAGCGCCAGCGTCGCCATGGATGCCCCCAGGTCCGAACCGCCGATGCCGATATTGACCACGTCGGTGATGTGGCTTCCACGCATTTCGCGGGCGAAGCGGCCCATGGCCTCAAGCACCGCGTTGACATCCGGCATGACATCCCGGCCATCCACCAGCACCGGCGTATTCGAGCGGTTGCGGAGCGCTGTGTGCAGAACGGCGCGGGACTCGGTGGTGTTGATGGCTTCGCCTGAGAACATGGCCTTGCGCTTGCCTGCCACGCCGGCCGCCTTTGCGAGGCCCGCCAGCAGCTTCATGGTGCTGCCATTCACGGCGCACTTGGAATAGTCGAGCAGGAGATCGCCAGTCTTGGCGGAAAGTTTGCTGAAACGCTTTGCATCGCGGGCGAAAGCGCGCCGCATGTCGGTGGGAGCGCCCTTCTTGTGGTGGGCGGCAAGGGCTGCAAGGGCCTTGCCCACGTCAGCCGGTTTTGCCTTGGCCATCGACCCCCCGTGTTAGCTGCGCAACGTACCGCCCGTTGCCTTCTGCACCATGGCGACGATCCTGGCCGAGACGGCTTCGATCTCTTCATCGGTCAAGGTCTTATCGCGCGGACTGAATGTGACTTCAATCGCCAGCGACTTAGCAGCACCTTGGAGCTTGAAGACATCGAACACCGTTACGTCGCTGATCAGCGCCTTGTCGGCACCCTTGGCGGCCTTGACGAGCTTCTCCGCCTCGACCGCGTCATCGACAACGAAGGCGAAATCGCGGGTGAGCGGCATCAGATCGGAGGCGTTCAGCGCGGCGCGCGTGGCGCTTTTGGATTTCGAGCCAGGAATTGCATTGAGCACCACTTCGAAGGCGGCGAGCGGTCCTTTCACGTCCATCGCCGCCAGCACGCGCGGATGGATTTCACCGAAATGAGCGAGCTTGTTTTGCGGACCCATCTGGATGGTGCCGGAGCGGCCCGGGTGATACCACGAAGGAGCCCCCGCCACGACCTGAACCGTGACGGCGGGAGCACCCGCCGCTTCGAGAACCGCCAGCGCATCGGCCTTGGCGTCGAAGGCATCGACGGCGCGGGCTGCACCCAGCCAATTACGTGTTACCGCCTGGCCCCGGCGGATACCGGCGGCGCGCAGTGTTTCATCCTGGGGCTGGTCGCCCGCATAGGCATGGCCTACTTCGCAGAGCGCCAGATCACCGAAGCCGCGCGCCATGTTGCGCCCCGCCGCCGCGATGAGATTGGGAAGCAGCGAGGGCCGCATGTCGGTCAACTCCGATGAAATCGGATTGGCGAGCTTCAGCTCCGGTTGCCCGCCGCCAAA
>JACMJT010000662.1 GCA_014380505.1 Hyphomicrobiales bacterium
AATTACGGTTTGCGGCACGCCGAAACCGCGAAAGGCGCCCGACGGCACGCAGTTAGTAAGAACGGCGCGGCTGTGAGCGCGATAGTTCGGTACTACATAGGGTCCCGAGGCGTGGACGGGAACGCGGTTGGCGACGGTGGGTCCCCAGGAGGCATAGGCGCCGGTATTGAAATCGCCCTGGAAATCCATTGCGGTGATGCGGCCATCACGGCTCGCTCCCATGCGCGAGCGCATGGAGGCGGGATGGCGCTTGGTGGTGGCCATGATGGATTCGGGCCGCGTGTAAACCATGGCCGCGGGACGGCCCGTGACCCACGCCGCAATCGCCACGAAGGGCTGCACCGAGAGATCGAGCTTGGAGCCGAAACCGCCGCCGCAGGCCGAAGGAATGATGCGCACATCCTGCGGCGCCAATCCAAGGATTGCCGCTGTGTCGTCGCGGTCGAGATAGGGCGACTGGGTGGATATGGTGACTTCCATGCGATTGCCCACGCGCCGCGCCCAGCCGGCCTCTGGTTCCACATAGGCATGTTCGACGAAGCCGGTTTCGAATTCGGCTTCGATGGTGCAGGAGGCGGCGGTCAAAGCTGTGTCAACGTCGCCCCGCGCAACGCGGCCCTCAATCAGCACATTGCCGGGGCGATTGGCATGGAGCGTTTTGGCCGACAGTGCCTCTGCCATCGTCAACGCCGGTTTCAGTTCGGTCCAGCGCACCGGGAACGCCGAAAGATCGAGTGCGTCAATCGTCTGGCGCTCGCCGACGACGGCGGCAACCGCCTCGCCGCGGAAACGGGTTTCATCGACGGCGAAGACCGGCTGATCGGCAAAGGCCGCGATGACGCCGAAGAGATTGCGTCCCGGAATATCCTTGTGCGTTAGTACGCGGACGATTCCAGGATGGCTGGCGCGGTAGGCTTCCAGATCGCCCAGGGCAAAGCCGGCGCGATGGTGGGAAGAGCGGATGGCGCGCACGAAAAGTGCGTCAGCGGGAATGCTGTCGGCGCCAAAGGACTCGGAGCCCGATATCTTTTGCTTACCATCGAGCCGCCCGACTTGGGCACCAACGGCGCGGCCAGCGGCGGGTTGAGGGTCATGACCGTTCAGGCCAGCGGCGGCATCGCTCACGGCACCGATGATCTTGCGATATCCGGTGCAGCGGCAGAGAACACCGCTCAGGCCATCGGCGATTTCTGCTTCATCCGGGCTTCCGTTGTTTTCAAGCAAGGCGGCCGCGCTGACGAGCATTCCCGGCGTGCAGATGCCGCACTGGGCGGCTCCCCGCGCCAGAAATGCCTGCTGCAATGCCTTTCCCGATCTTGTTGCCTCGGGCAAGCCTTCGACGGTGACAATTTTGGCACCCGCAACCTGCGCTACGGCGACGAGGCAAGCGCAGGCGAGTTCGCCGTCGATCATGACGGTGCAGGCGCCGCAATCGCCGGCATCGCAGCCAATCTTCGTGCCCTTGAAGCCAAGGCCGTCGCGCAACACCTGGGTGAGGCGGCAGGACGGATCGGCGAAAGACCGGACGCCTCGCCCATTGAGCACGAATGAAATCGCTTCAGTCAATGGAAGGCACTCCCGCCCGCGCGATCCAGCGCCTCGCCGATTATCCGCAAGGCCGCGTCGCCGCGATAGGCTGCGGTGGCGCGGACATCGTCGATGGGCGACAATCCGGCGATGTGGCGTTTGGCGATGATGGACGAGGGGCGCACATCCGCCGCCAGATTCTTGAGATCGTGTTCAAGTTCCGTGAGACGCTGGGCGACGGCGGACGCAGCGCCTATGGCTATGCGCGCATCGGCTATGCGGCCACCCTCCCCGCGCCTGACAATTGCCGCGACCATGACGATCGAGATCACGAGATAGCGCCTGGCGCCCAGCTTGAAGAACGAGGACCGCGCTTCACCAAAGGATTTCGGCACAAGGACGGCGGAGAGGAGTTCACCCTGGGCCAGCGCCGTCTTGCGATAGCCAGTGATGAAGGCGGCAAGCGGCATACGGCGGACGTTATCGAGACTCGTGAGTTCGATTTCAGCATCGAGCGCCAGAAGCGGGGGAATGCCGTCTGCCGCCGGCGAGGCATTGCACAGGTTTCCGGCGACGGTGCCTCTGTTTTGAATTTGAATGGAGCCCACTTCGCGGGCCGCGAGCTTCAGGCAATCGAAGGCTGGCGGCAGAGGCTCCCGCAGAATATCGGTCCAGCGCGTGGCGCCGCCGATCCGATAGTGATCACGCTCCTCGCTGATGCCGCGCAATTCGGCCAGGTTTGAGACATCAATAATATTGCCCGGAAGCGCCCTGCCGACATGGGCCGGAAATATATCCGTGCCGCCGGCCAAGATGAGAGCTTCGCGGCCAGCGAGCGCTGCGACCGCCTCACGGAGCGTTCGAGGTCGCGCATAGACCAGGCTCTCCTCCTTTTGGCAAATCACCAAACGATTCAAATTGCTAACCCATGGGAATTGATCCTATCCTCGCGCCATGGCCACGGCAACTCCAGAACTTCCGTCCTTTGCCCGGAATGCCATCAACCTGGCCTCACCCCGCCTCGGCGCAAGTGCTATTTACGCCACCGACGATTTCTTCGCCGACAAGTCGCGGATGCTGGCGGATGCGGAGCCTACATTCGATCCCGAAAAATACGACAGCAACGGCAAATACATGGACGGCTGGGAGTCGCGGAGGCGGCGGAGCGGCGGCCATGATTTCTGTGTCGTGCGGCTCGGAGCCCCTGGCTTAATCCACGGCATCGATATCGACACGAGCTACTTCACCGGCAATTTTCCGCCAAGCGCGTCGCTTGAGGCTTGCATCAGCGGTGACGATCCGGACGGGAAGACCACGTGGACGGAAATTCTTAGCCCCGTTTCGCTTGGGCCTTCGGCGCATCATTTCCACGGGATCTCCAGCGATAAGGCGTGGACCCATGTGCGGCTGAACATTTATCCCGATGGCGGCGTGGCGCGGCTCCGAATCTATGGCGAGCCCGTTCCCTCGTGGGAGGGCAAGGATCGCAAGGGTCTTCATGAACTGTCGCTCGTCAACAACGGCGGGCGCATCGTAGCCTACAACAATGCGCATTATGGATCGGTATGGACGCTCCTCACGCTGGGGCGCGGCATCAATATGGGCGACGGCTGGGAAACGCGGCGGCGCAGGGAACCGGGCCATGACTGGATCATCGTGAAGCTGGGGGGCGCAGGGATCGTCGAGACGGTCGAGGTCGATACCTGCCACTACAAGGGCAATTATCCCGACCGCTGCTCACTGCAGGCGGCGCATGTGATTGCGGCCACCGGCGAGGAGGCGATGTCGTGGCCCGAACTGATGGGCGAGCAGAAGCTTCAGGCGGATCACATTCACACTTTCTCGGGCGGCGCGATCGCGAAGCAGGGGCCGGTCAACCACGTGAAGCTCAACATCTTTCCCGACGGCGGCGTGTCGCGTCTCCGAATTTTTGGAAGACTGGCATGACCGTTCTCCGGCCGGCGCAGTTGACCAAGGCGGGCTTTGCGCCCTTCGGCCAGGTGATTGAGATCGAGGGTGCTGAGCAAAGCACGATCAACCAGGGCTTTGCGGAACGCTTCAACGATCTAGCCCTTGTGGATGTGGCGGCAGAAAGTGGTTCAGTGAACGTGAGCATTGTCACGGCCAACCCACGGCCGATGCCGATCGCCATCAAGCTAATGGAGCGTCATCCGCTGGGGAGCCAGATTTTCTATCCATTGCAGGACCGCCCATGGCTGGTGCTGGTGTGCATTGACCCCCATGACGCTTCGAGTTTCCGGAGTTTCACTGCAACCGGGCGGCAAGGCATCAACTATGCGCGTAACACCTGGCACCATCCGCTGCTGGTTTTCGACGCGGACAGTCGCTTTTTGGTGATTGACCGCAAGGGGCTTGGGAATAATTTTGAGGAAGTGAGGCTTGAGCCGGGCAGCGAGTTGGTGCTTACAGCATAACTTTCTTCTCCCTCTGGGAGAAGG
>JACMJT010000079.1 GCA_014380505.1 Hyphomicrobiales bacterium
GTGCGGTTTACCAACCTTGGTCATGATCTGGTCGCAGGCATCAATGCACGCCGTGCAGTTGACGCACTCCATCTGAGTGCCGTTGCGGATGTCGATGCCGGTCGGGCAGACGACGACGCATTGATGGCAATCGATGCAATCGCCGTGGCCGGAGGATTTGCGTTGTTCTGGCGACTCATCCCGTTTGAGCGTTCCGCGCGCTTCGCCGCGCTTGTAGTCATAGGCGACGACCATGGTGTTTTCATCCTGCAACGCCGACATAAAGCGGCCATACGGGCAGATGAAAGTGCAGGCCTGGTCCCGGAAGTGGGCGAAAATGCCGTAGAACAACAGCGAGAAGAGAGTCATGAAGGTCAGCCCGATCACGTGATTGCGTGGATCGTCGGTGATGATGTGGAACAATTGTTCCGTTCCGACGATGTAGCTGAACAGCGTGTTGCCAATAACGAAGGACAATCCGAAAAAGATCAGATGTTTGCCGAGCTTCCTGGCGATCTTGGCGGGTTTCCACGGAGCTTTCTCAAGCGCCTTTTGTTCGAGATAGTCGCCTTCGATGAGATACTCGATCTTGCGGAAGACCATTTCCATCATGATGGTTTGCGGACAGGTCCAGCCGCACCAGAGACGGCCAAAGGCGGTGGTGAAGATCATGATGCCGGCGAAGAAGATCAGCATGGCCACGGCGAAGATCAGGGTGTCCTGCGGCCAGAATATTTGTCCCAGGATGGAGAATTTGCGTTCGACAATGTTGAAGAGAAGGAGCGGATTTCCGTTAATGCGGATGAACGGGCCCGCGAACATGATGAGAATCAACACCCAACTCATCCAGGTTCGCCAACGATACCACTCCCCCGAAGGCTTTTTCGCGTGAATCCATTTCCGGCTCCCATCCTTATGGGCGGTGGCCAGATGATCGCGATAGTCCGACCACTCGATCTCCTGATGCGGTGGTTTGCCGGCATCACTCATAGATGCTCGGTTTCGCAGGCTGCTGTTGCTGATTTTCGGGTGGTTTTGGATTGACTGGTTTGGTGCCGCGGAATCCCTCGACATAGCTTGCGACTGCGAAGATTTCCGCCGGCTTCAGGGAATCCTTCCAAGTGATCATGCCCTTCTCCGGCACACCATTCATGATGATCTTCAAGTGTTCCGGGAAGGTGGAACCGTGGATCCAGTAATCATCGCACAGGTTGGGTCCAACGAGGCCGCCGCCGTCGTCCCGATGACAGGGCGCGCACAGTGTCGTGTAGGTCTGTCTGCCTTTCGCGAGGACAACCGCGTCCTTTGACGGCTCCATTGTGTTCATGGTGGATGCGAACTTCGCCTGCGCCGCCTGCTTGATGGCGTCGCCCGTTTTCATTTCCTTCAGATACTCGGCCGTCTGGAGATCGCCCACCTTGATTCCGTGGTAGTAGACCATGTAGACGATGGAGAAAATGATGGAGAAATAGAACAGCCAAACCCACCACCGCGGCAGGTTGTTGTCGAGCTCACGTATGCCGTCAGCGTCGTGGTCCAGCAGCAGGGGATCTTTTGGTTCCTGGGAATCATTCATGGCGGTGATCTCCTTTCGCAGCGGGATTCGCCTCGCTGTCTTCGAGCGGCAGCAAACTCATCGAGTTGAGAAACGGCTTTCGCAGCAGCATCGCCCAAAGGACAGCGCTGCAAAAGACGGTGAAAAAAAGGCAGATCGAAATCACGCCGTAGATTCCGATTCCGCCGATGTCGCTGAGCACATTTTTGATCATAAATTCCTTATGGTTGAACCATCGCATTTTTCGGAGCAGCTGCCGGAGCTGGCGTCGCGGCAGGGGCGACCTTGATGTCCGTGCCCAGACGTTGCAGGTAGGCGATGATGGCAATGATTTCCCGATCCGGTTCAGCCTTGATCATCCCCTGTTTCAGGTTCGCGACGATGTTCGTGGACTGGGTCGTCAGATCCTTCTGCGCCTGGCCATTTTCATAGCCGACGGGGTAAGGCACTCCAACCTTGCGGAGCGCCCCGATCCGCGACGGCAGGACCGCGGTGTCGAGTTTCTTGGTCAACAACCAGGGATAACGAGGCATGATGGAGCCAGGCGACGTGGATCTGGGATCATCCATGTGGTTGAAATGCCAGGCGTCGGGATACTTGCCGCCGACGCGGTGCAGGTCGGGACCCGTCCGTTTCGATCCCCAGAGAAATGGATGATCGTAAACGAATTCTCCCGCCTTCGAGTATTCGCCATAGCGTTCGGTCTCCGAGCGAAATGGACGGACCATCTGGGAGTGACAACCGACGCAGCCCTCGCGGATATAGAGGTCGCGACCCAGCATTTCCAGCGGTGTGTAGGGCTTCACGCTCGTGATGGTCGGCACATTGCTTTTGATGACATACATCGGGATGATTTCCACCAGTCCGCCGATCAAGACAGCGACCAACGCCAGCACGGTCAGCAACATGGGTTTTCCTTCGAGCCAGCGGTGAGTGTAGGCGGCTTCGTGGCGGCCGTGACTGGCTTGGGTCAGAGAGGGAGCCTGCGCTTCCTGGTCCGGTTGAAACTGTCCAGCCCGCGCGGTCTTCCACAGATTGTAAGCCATGACAAAGACCCCGATGATGTAAAGCGAGCCGCCGATGGCCCGGAGTTGGTACATGGGAATGAGTTGCAGCACGGTCTCGAGGAAGTTGGGATACTTCATGAAGCCGTCGTCGGTGAACTGTTTCCACATCAACCCCTGCGTGATGCCGCTCCAGTACATCGGAATGACGTAGAACATCATGCCGAGCAAACCGATCCAGAAATGCCAGTTGGCCAGTTTCACCGAATAAAGCTTCGTGTTGTAAAGCCTCGGAAACAGGAAATAGAGCATCGAGAAGGTCAGGAATCCGTTCCACCCCAGCGCGCCGGTGTGAACGTGGGCAATCGTCCAGTCGGTGTAATGCGACAGGGAATTGACACTCTTGATCGCAAGCATCGGACCTTCCAGTGTCGCCATGCCGTAGGCGGTGATGGCCACGACCATGAACTTCAACATCGGATCCTCTTTCACCTTGTTCCAGGCGCCGCGCAACGTGAGCAGGCCGTTCAACATGCCGCCCCAGCTTGGGGCGATCAGCATGATCGAGAAGACCATGCCCAGCGACTGCGCCCAGTCGGGCAACGCCGTGTAGAGCAGATGGTGTGGCCCGGCCCAGATGTAGATGAAGATCAAACCCCAGAAATGGATGATCGACAGACGATAACTGAACACCGGGCGGTTCGCGGCTTTGGGCAGGAAGTAATACATCAGGCCCAGATAAGGTGTGGTGAGAAAGAACGCGACGGCGTTGTGGCCGTACCACCATTGAACGAGGGCGTCCTGGACCCCGGCATACATCGAGTAGCTCTTGAAGGCACCGGCGGGAACCGCCATTGAGTTGACGATGTGCAGGACTGCGACGGTGATCGCCGTGGCAATGTAGAACCAGATGGCGACGTAGATGTGTTTCTCTCGCCGCTTGAGGATGGTCCCGAAAAGGTTGATGCAGAAAATCACCCAGACCACCGCGATCAGGATGTCGATGGGCCATTCGAGTTCCGCGTACTCCTTGCTGGTCGTGATCCCCAGCGGCAGCGTGATCGCGGCGGCGACGATGATCAGGTTCCAACCCCAGAAATTCAACCAGCTCAACCGGTCGCTGAACATGCGGGCCTTGCAGAGTCGTTGCAGCGAGTAGTAGATGCCAGCGAACATGCCATTACCTACGAAGGCAAAAATCACGGCGTTGGTGTGGAGTGGCCGCAGCCGGCCGTAGCTCAGCCAGGCAATGCCCTGCGTCAGGTCGGGGAAGGTCAGCTGCGCGGCGATGAGCACGCCGACGGTCATCCCCACCAGACCCCACAGCACCGCCGCCAGCGCGAAGCCTCTGACGGTCTCGTCGGTGTAGTTGACCGGCGCTGCCACCGGCGTGTGATCGGCCATCTCAAGTCTCCATTGCATGCAGTGTTGTCACGGAGACGATTGTTGGGCCGACGTGGCCGGGGGCGGTTGACGCGAATCAAGCGGCTCGCCGACGCCGTCCATGATCTGTTCGGCTTGTTGCGCGAGGTCGTCGAACTGCCCGGCCTGCAGCGCCCAGGCAAAAATGCCGAGGATCAGCAGCACCAGCACCGACGACAGCGGGATGAGCAGGTAGAGGATGTCCATCGCTGCGGGCTAGCGGGCCAGCCGAAGTGAATTCAGCACGACCACGAGCGAACTGCTCGCCATGCCCAGTCCGGCCGCCCACGGCGGCAACCAGCCGACGAGCGCCAGCGGCACGCAGGCCGCGTTGTAGGCGCCGGCCCAGATGAAGTTCTGGCGCACCGTGCGCAACGCCGCCGCCGA
>JACMJT010000663.1 GCA_014380505.1 Hyphomicrobiales bacterium
ATCGAATTCGATACCTATGACACGGATTGGGACGGCGAGGCCTATCGCACCGTGTCCGGCCAGAATTCTAATAACTCGGTGCGCGTGACCGACGAATTCCTGCGCGCGATCGAGACCGACGGCGACTGGGACCTCAAGGCACGCCTTACCGGCAAGACGGTGAAAACGCTGAAGGCCCGCGATCTCTGGGACAAGATCGGCCATGCGGCCTGGGCGTCCGCCGATCCGGGCATCCAGTTCCATTCCACCATCAACGATTGGCACACGTGTCCGGCGTCGGGTGAAATCCGCGCCTCGAACCCCTGCTCGGAATACATGTTCCTCGACGATACGGCCTGTAACCTCGCATCGCTCAACCTCCTGCAATTCCGCGATGCGGCCACGGGCAAGTTTGATATCGAATCCTACGAACATGCGGTCCGCCTATGGACCGTGGTGCTGGAAATCTCGGTGATGATGGCGCAGTTCCCGTCAAAGGAAATCGCCAGGCTGTCTTACGAGTTCCGCACACTGGGATTGGGTTTTGCCAACATCGGGGGCCTGCTGATGACGGCTGGCATTCCCTATGACAGCCATGAGGGCCGGGCGATCTGCGCCTCACTCTCGGCCATCATGACTGGCGTTTCCTATGGGACGTCGGCCGAGATGGCGAAGGAGCTTGGACCGTTCCCGGGCTTTACCAAGAACCGCGAACACATGCTGCGTGTCATGCGCAACCATCGCCGCGCGGCCTATGGCGCATCGGTGGGGTATGAAGCGGTGCGCACCGCTCCCGTCGCACTCGATGAGTCGGAGGTGCGGGACAAGTATCTCGTCGCCCATGCCCGCAAGGCCTGGGACAACGCGGTCACGTTGGGAGAGGCCCATGGCTACCGCAATGCCCAGGCGACCGTGGTTGCCCCCACCGGCACCATCGGCCTCGTCATGGATTGCGATACGACCGGCATTGAGCCCGACTTCGCTCTCGTCAAATTCAAGAAGCTGGCGGGTGGTGGCTATTTCAAGATCATCAACCAGGCGGTGCCGGAGGCGCTCCGTACGTTGGGCTATGGACCGGAGGAGATCGAGACGATCATCGCCTATGCGGTGGGCCATGGCAGCCTCGCCGATGCCCCTGCCCTCAACCATGCTCAATTGAAGGGGAAGGGCTTCGGCGATACGGAGATCAAAGCCATTGAAGACGGCTTGGCCGCGGCCTTCGACATCAAGTTCGTGTTCAACAAATGGACGCTGGGCGAGGACTTCTGCAAATCGGTGCTCAAGCTCAGCGACGAGCAACTGAACGACTACGGTTTCGACCTGCTGGGCAGCCTGGGCTTTTCCGCATCCGATATCGACAGGGCCAATATCCATGTTTGCGGCGCCATGACGCTCGAGGGTGCACCCCACCTCAAGGATGAGCATCTGCCGGTGTTCGACTGCGCCAATGCCTGCGGCCGGGTCGGCAAACGTTACCTCTCGGTGGAGAGCCATATCCGCATGATGGCGGCGAGCCAGCCATTCATTTCCGGCGCCATCTCCAAGACCATCAACATGCCGAACGACGCCACCGTTGAGGAGTGCACGGCTTCCTACATGCTGTCGTGGAAGCTCGCCATCAAGGCGAATGCTCTCTACCGCGACGGATCGAAATTGTCGCAACCGCTGTC
>JACMJT010000664.1 GCA_014380505.1 Hyphomicrobiales bacterium
AATCGCAAACAGCAGTGCAAGTGCCGCTGCCACCAACCTGAATGAACGTCGAGAGCCTTGAAAACAGCCAAAACCCATCCCTTGCCTCACCCCTTCTGGCCCTGCACACTTGGCGTGCGAATGCAGTTCAATACCAGCCTGGACTCGACTCGTCAAAAGCCAGTCGCATTTCGGCTTAAAGACCACGAAAAATCACCGCCCTGCGGCTTTTGGGCCACAGGACGGTTGACGGCTCGTTGCAGGAGAAAAAATTACAGACGATAGAGAATCTGGTCGGTCCAGAAGCGTTCGAGACGCGTCAGGGCTTTGTTCAGTTTGTCAAATTCCTCGACCGACAGGCCGACAAGCTGTTCAACCGACGTGAGCTGGCGATTGTAGAGCGCATCGACGCGCTCGCGGATGGCCTGGCCCTTGGCGGTGAGCTTGATGCGGACCGAACGCTTGTCGGCGCTCGAGCGCTCGTGGTTGACATATCCCGATTCCACCAGTTTCTTCAGGTTGTAGGAAACGTTCGAGCCCTGATAGTGGCCGCGGGTCTTGAGTTCACCAGCGGTCAATTCGGAATCGGCGATGTTGAAGAGCAGCAAGGCCTGCACCGGGTTCACTTCCGGTTCGCCGCTGCGCTCAAAATCGTCCTTGATGACGTCAAGAAGCCTGCGATGCAGACGCTCGATCAGCGTCAGGGCTTCCATGTATTTGTACTTGATCGGATGATGCGCGGATTCCGCCGCCACCGGGCGCAATGCCCCCACTACTTCAGTACGCATGTTATCCACCTATCCCTTGTTTAGAGGCCGGACTCTCTTGTCGGTCTGGTCCTCCGATGGGAACACATTGCGCTGAAACGGCTTAAAATCGGCTCAATGGCTTGGGTAAATTTGTTCTTATATTTTCAAAGATTTGCATCTGTTTCGAAGACAGTTTACGGAGTCTTTTCTTGCAGTCTTAACAAAATCGGAAAAATCCCCAAACCCTGCCACATCGGCACTAACGCCCACCCATCCACTTCGAGTTATTAATTAAGCCCAATGACCCGCCGCTTTGATCCCCCTCCGCAGTTCCCGGCCACCCGCATGCGGCGCAACCGCCGCACCGCCTGGTCGCGCGATCTCGTGCGCGAGAACACGCTGCAGGCCGCCGACCTTATCCTGCCTCTGTTCGTGATCGAGGGGCGGAACATATCCACCCCCGTACCCTCCATGCCAGGGATCGCGCGCCTCTCGGTCGATCTCGCGGTGGCAAAAGCGGCGGAAGCAGCCAAACTGGGCATTCCGGCCATAGCACTCTTTCCCTATACGGAGCCTACGCTCCGCACCGCCGATGCACGCGAGGCGTTCAATCCCGAAAACCTCGTCTGCAAAGCTGTGCGCGCAATCAAAAAGGCCGTGCCGGAGATCGGCATCATGTGCGATGTGGCGCTCGATCCCTACACCAGCCATGGCCATGACGGCCTGATGGACGGGGGCGAGATCGTCAACGATGCAACGCTTGAGGCGCTGGTCAAGCAAGCTCTGAGTCAGGCCGAAGCCGGTTGCGATATCGTAGCACCGTCCGACATGATGGATGGGCGCATCGGGGCGATCCGAGGTGCTCTTGAAAAAGACAGCCTGAGCAATGTCCAAATCATGGCCTACAGCGCCAAATATGCTTCTGGTTTCTACGGTCCGTTCCGGGACGCGGTTGGCTCGTCAGGAACTCTCGTGGGCGACAAGCGCACCTATCAGATGGACCCCGCCAATGGCGACGAGGCGTTGCGCGAAGTGGCGCTTGATATCGCAGAGGGTGCCGACATGATCATGGTGAAGCCGGGCCTGCCCTATCTCGACATCGTGTGGCGGGTGAAGGAAGCCTTCCGCGTACCGACGTTCGCCTATCAGGTGTCGGGCGAGTACGCGATGATCATGGCGGCCTGCGGGAACGGCTGGCTCGACCCGAAGAAAGTGATCCCGGAAAGCCTTGTGGCTTTCAAGCGCGCCGGCGCCGATGGGATTCTTACCTACTTCGCGCTGGACATCGCAAAATCGCTGCGGGGGTAATTCCTATCTCTGGAGCCTTGCGATCAGACTTGAAGTGTCCCAGCGCTTGCCTCCCATCTTCTGCACTTCGGAATAGAACTGGTCGACAATCGCCGTCACCGGCAGATGGGCTCCGTTGGTTCGGGCCTCGTCGAGGCAGAACCCCAAATCCTTGCGCATCCAGTCGACGGCAAAACCGAAATCGAATTTGCCGGCAATCATCGTCTTGTGGCGGTTCTCCATTTGCCATGAGCCCGCCGCCCCCTTTGAAATCACCTCGATGACAGCCGCCATGTCGAGACCGGCCTGCTTGCCGAAGTGTATCGCTTCCGCCAATCCTTGCACCAACCCAGCGATGGCGATCTGATTGCACATCTTGGCGAGCTGGCCGGAACCTGCGGGACCCAGCAAGGCGCGCATGCGGGAGTAGTGCGCGATCAGCGGTTCGGCCTTGGCATAGTCTTCGGTGTCACCGCCGCACATCACCGTCAGCACGCCGTTCTCGGCTCCGGCCTGGCCGCCGGAGACGGGAGCATCGACAAAGCCGAGCCCACGCTTCTTTGCCTCGCCGTGGAGTTCGCGCGCCACCGTGGCCGACGTGGTCGTGTGATCGATGAAGACGGCGCCCCGCTTCATGGCCTGGAAAGCGCCGTCGGCGCCTAGCGTCACCTGGCGAAGATCGTCGTCGTTGCCGACGCAGGCGAAAACGAAATCGGCGCCTGCCGCTGCCTCGCGGGGAGTGGCGGCCGTTCGACCCTTGTGCGCCTGCGCCCATTTGCCGGCCTTTTCCGGAGTGCGATTGTAGACGCGCACGTCCGCGCCGCCACGGGTTGCGAGGTGCCCGGCCATGGGAAATCCCATAACGCCCAATCCGATCCAGCCTGCCGCGATTGCCATGCCTTGATCTCCTCGCACAATTCCATGGGCTGGTTGGTTAGGCGAATCGCCCGGCGATTTCAAACGCACAATCTGCTTGAAAGGTAGAAGGCCATGGCGGCATTATAGGTAAGTGTTCAGGCTGGAGTCGTTTCGTTGAGCATCGAGCGTCGAAACTTTCCGCAATTCTTCATAACGGCGGCCTCGCCCTGCCCCTATTTGCCGGGGCGGCTGGAACGCAAGGTCTTTACCCATCTGGTGGGCAATGACGCCCGCGGGCTTAATTCCCAGCTTTCCCAAGGCGGGTTCCGCCGCAGCCAGAACATTGCCTACCGTCCCGCCTGTGAAGGCTGTGCGGCCTGCGTCTCCGTGCGGGTTCCCGTCAACAGTTTCGACCCCAACCGGTCGTTCCGCCGGGTGCTGGCGCGCAATGCCGATTTGGAAGCACATGTCACCCTCCCCAAGGCGACCAGCGAGCACTATTCCCTGTTCCGCGCCTATATCGATACCCGCCACGGAGAAGGCGGCATGGCTGATATGACGGTTCTGGATTTCGCCGCCATGATCGATGACAGCTTTGTTGACAACCGTCTGGTCGAATACCGCCTGAAGACAGCCAGCGGCGAACCGGGCGAGCTCGTGGCTACGGTGCTGATCGACCTCCTCGGCGACGGCGTGTCGATGATCTACAGCTTCTATAGTCCAGAGGTTCCGGCCCGCAGCCTCGGGACCTACATGATCCTCGATAGTATTGCCCGCGCCCGCAAACTTGGCGTTCCCTATCTCTACCTCGGGTATTGGGTGAAGGGTTCCCACAAGATGAATTACAAGGCACGCTTTCTGCCGCAGGAAAGGCTGACCGCCAGCGGTTGGGCATTGCACCGGGGATAGTTTCTCCATCCATTTACGTTCTGTTCACCAAACTTTGACAAGTTGAGGTGGAGTGGGCCTGCGAAGGTTGATCGGGGCTGTACTGCCGTTCATACTGCGCTGCGATAGACGAAAATCCCGGGGGTAGTGGCCGGCCGAGCCCACGGGCTGCGAGAACAGAGCGGACCTGACCATTATGACCTTATCGAAGGGCGACGCGGCCAGCCTGGTTCGCAAAGGGCTTGTCATTACCACCGCCGGGGGGCTGTTCTATTCCTTCGATCTGCCCCTGCTCCGCCTTGCGGCATCCGACAAGTGGACGATGGTATGCGCGCGCGGTTTCTTCCTGTTCCTTTCGATCAGCGCGCTGTGGTATCTGCTGCGCCGCCATGGCGCCGGTAACACGCCTTACATCGCCGGAGCGGCAGGGCTTGCCGTCGCGCTGACAAGCACAATCACCAATATCACTTTTGTCGGGGCAGTGGTCGAAACAAGTGCGGCCAACGTTGTCTTCATCACGGCGCTGATCCCTATTTTCACGGTATTTTTGCAACGCATTTTCCTGGGAGAGAAGGTCCACCCGCTAACCTGGCTCGCCGCCGTCATGTCGTTCCTCGGTGTCGGCATGATTGTCTGGGACAGTGTTGGCCATGGTAAACTCCTTGGAGATATCTTGGCGATTACCTCAGCTTTGTTCACCGCGGCCGCGTTCACCATCATTCGCGCCAGCGGAAAGAATGTCACTGCAAGCTTCGCTATCGGCAGCCTCGCTTCCGCCGTGGTAGCGCTCGCGTTTTTCGATGTTTCGCCAGGCGCGCTTCTGGCCCAGTCTTCCTTCGGGGTTCCCGCCTGGTCATGGATTGCCCTCAACGGCCTGATTGCCATTCCTCTTGCTTCGACACTCATTGCCAATGGGCCGCGGTTCCTGCCGTCCGCCGATGTCAGCATGTTTTCCTGCTGGAGACCATTCTCGCTCCCGTGTGGATCTGGGCGTTGTTCGGTGAGAAACCGACACAGGCTGTGTTTACCGGCGGGCTTATCGTGATTGCAACGCTCGTAGCCCACAGCTTGTGGCGGCTTTCGACGGTGCCGGCAGCTCCGCAGCCGGCTCTGTCGAGCTAGTATGCCTGGAGCCTGACATGGGTAAGGATGGTTTGCGCAATCCCCTGGGTGCGACGCAGGTGATCACCGCGCTTGTGGATGAACTGGCGGAACTCGGTTTCACCGTGGCAGTGAGCGAGGATCTGGCGGGACTCGTCACCGTCAAACAACAGCTTCGCCACGAAGCGGTATCGCCTTTCTTCGATCCCTCGGTAAACGTGGTATCCGGCAGCCGCTTTTTCTGGATGCAGTTGAGCGACGGCAAGGCGCAGATCGTTGGCCTGCAAGCCTTCCGTATCGACAATGTCGATTCATCTCTCGCCGACTGGGGGCCGTCCTACACTATCGGTCTTTACATGCGGCGCCAGCAAATGCTGGTTCCCTCGCATGCCTCACCGCCGCGCGGCAGCATAGCTGAGCGCATCAGTGGCAAGCTGGTGTATCATGGCGAATTGTGGATCGACCGGATGACCCGCAACCGCCGCATCGTCGAGGCTTTCGGCAGGCTTGGCATGCTGCTTTCCCTGCTGCGCTGGAACCCCGATGCGATCTGGGCGCTGGTCGGCCAGACGATGGCGACACGGGGCCATCTCAATTTGATGGGTTACAGTCATCTCGAACGCGGTTACTTCCGCTGGCAGTGGAATTCAGAGGGTATCGACCCAGTGGAGTGGGTGGCGATCGTCGAACGCAGCGGCCTTGAGCAGATGATTGAAGAAATGCTGACTACACCACAGCAATCTCGACGGGGGTGACCTCGCTAACCACCGAAACCATTCGCGAGCGGCCCCTGACCTTGGGGAGCGGCATTACGATGCGTTGATACGGAATCCAGGCGACTTCGCCATCGGCGCCCATCATCGCGGCATAGACATGATCATAGTGCGGCCGGCCCGATTGCAGCACATGGGCATAGGCTTTTGAGACCATCTTGTCGTAGCTGGTCCCGGAGAGGCAGGGCGTCGTCACCGGCAACAGGCCCCAGAGCTTGGCAATCGCCGAATTGGTGCCGATGCGTTCGACCTTGACGCGCCCCGTTTTCACATCGAAGGAACAATCGACGGAAACATCGGCGGGCGCCTTGCCCGCTTCCAGCGTCAAGCGAAGATTGTCGGGCAGCGCGCGGTTTTTTGGATCGAAGGACTGGATATAAACCCGCGAGGACAAGTGCATGTCGCTTTTGGCGATCAGCTGGTCAATGCGGTCACGGGCATCGACGGGGTCGGCCAAGGTTTCTGAAAACCAACCCGACATGTAATAGTTGAGCGTATAGGGCCCGGGAAAGGTTTGAAGCCATTCCTTCGCAAAGAAAAGCGAGGCCCAATTGGCGCCGAAGGCGTGCCATTTGATGGTTGTGCCGGTCTCGCCAGACGATACCTTGACCAGATTGTTACGGTCGAGAAAAATGCGTTCTGGCAGCGATCTTCCATCCTTGAAGTCAGGCTTGGAAACGAGGCAACCCTTTGAAATCCAGAACTCCATTTGATCCATCGTGGCAGGCCCGAATAGTCGATTTCCCTTTTCGGTGCGGCAGGCCAATCCCGCCTCTACACCGCGACTTCAACCGGTATTTCGCATGAAAATAGAAAACAAAGCCTGAATCGCCGTTGGGCGATGCATTACCAATTTTGGGCATTCGATTGGTGAATCCTAAACGATGAATCTCAACCTAGCGTAGAATACTGCGGCACGATCCAGCAGCCACACGTTAACCATTCGCTAATATATGGTTTAACGTTTCGCAATTTCAGTTAAATAGAGCGTGGTGAGTTTCGCCGTGTTGTGGGTTTCGAATGGCGGAGCCGAGTTGTGCGTGGGGGAGAGGTCATGAGTGTTGTTCAAGCGATCAGGGCGTCGATGAAGGTGATGCCGGGCGATGCGCGCCTGGAAATCACCAGGCAGCCGCGCCGGGATTTTCCCGTATGGCATTTCGCCATGGTTAATGACGCCTCGCGCAACGAAACCATCGAACGCTCGATTGCCAGCATGGATCTTAAGGGCAAGACGGTGGTGGAAATCGGTTCGGGAACCGGGCTGATCGCGCTGCTCTTCGCCAAATACGGCGCAGACAGGGTCGTCACCTGTGAGATGAATGCCAATCTCGTCGATGTCGCCCGCCGGGTGATAGCATCCACGGAGTATGCCGATCGCATACACATCATCAACGAAAGCTCGACAGTTGCCATTGAGCGCGGCCTGCTGCCGCTGCTGCCCGATGTCATCTTCACCGAAACGCTCGACTGCGGCGTCGTCGGCGAAGGCTTCATGTCAATCGCCGAGGATATCCGCAAGCTGGCCGGACCGGAAACCGTGGTCATGCCGCGCCTCATCACCCAGACGGCAGCGCTCATCCACTGTGAAAGCCTGGCCAATCTCAATCGTGCCGGCACGGCTTGCGGTTTCGACCTCCGGCTGCTCAACGAATATGCGACCGGGAACTATTTTCCAGCGCACACGGAACTGCATCACCACAGCTTGCTCTGCGAACCTGTAAAGCAGCGCGACTATGCCTATCTCGATTGCCCAAAACCTGAAATTCATAAAGTAAGAGTCCAAAGGGCGGGCGCGGTCCATGGGGTCCTTAGTTGGTTCGCCGCCGATTTCGGAACCGCCGTGGTTTCGAATGCCCCCTACAGTGGCAGCCACTGGCATCAGGCATTTCATCCCCTGCCGGAAGAGGTCCATGTTGAAGAAGACGATGAAGTGTCGATGCAAATTGACGATGACGGCTTCGCCTGGGTCACGCGGGAGCGCTAGCTGCACCTAAATCCATCGTGACGCCGCATCTACAAATCGGCTTTGGAAATTTTGCATCAATCATCCTTTATCATGAACCGCGGCCAGACTTTCGCCTGAGCCGCGGTGTTTCTTTTTATCTTGGTTTAGCGACGGGCTCCGTCACCGCCGTGGCCGGCGCGCCGGTCATTAGATTGGGAGGGTTCAGAGCGCTGGGAAGAGGTCAGGCCTTCGGTTGAAGTTTCCTCGTCAGTGTAGACAGCCTGCGTCCTTGATTCGTTGACCGTCATGTCTCCAGCATCTGTACCGTAGCCATCGGAACCACCATGATTGCCCTGTTCGGCAAAGGACGCGGTTGAAAGCAGGGCGAGCGCGGCAATTGAGATAGAAAGCTTGTTCATTTTTAACTCCTGTTGTTTTATTTGGATTTTAGACGGAACCATATGGCAACCAGTTGCCGTTGTTTCACGCAAGCAAACCGGTCGGGTTCATGACGCGGGTTCTAGTTGACGTTTTCTCCCAAAACTTTGAGGCCGGATTGATTTCTTCTTGAGAAGTTCTTGATTGCCGCGCTACAAGCCCCGCACGAGGGAGGCGTGAATGCGGGGGAGAGCCGGTTGCGTTACGAGTTTGGTGATTATTCAATTGATACGGAACGTGTGGAACTGCGTAAAGCCGCAAAACTCGTGCCTATTGAGCCGCAAGTTTTTGACGTTCTGGTTTATCTCATCGCGAATCAGGATCGGGTGATTGGCAGCGAAGAGCTTTTTGGCGCCGTTTGGGCCGGGCGCATCGTCTCGCTCTCAACGTTGACCAGCCGCATCAATGCCGCACGAGCCGCAATTGGCGACGACGGCGCCAAGCAGAAGCTGATCAAAACCGTCCAACGCAAGGGTTATCGCTTCACCGGCGCTGCGGCCGCAGTTAAAACCGATGGAGGCCGTGTTGACGAAAACCTGACAAGCTTGCGCCAGGACATTCATTTCTGCACATCCGAAAGTGGGGTGCGCATTGCCTACGCCAAGGTGGGCAGCGGGCCGCCGCTGGTCAAGGCCGGCAACTGGCTCAATCATCTTGAGTATGATTGGGAAAGCCCGGTGTGGAGCCATATGCTGAAATGGCTGGCGCGAGATCATCAATTGATCCGTTATGATGCACGCGGCAATGGCCTGTCCGACTGGGATGTCCGGGATATTTCTTTTGACGCGTTCGTGCGCGATCTGGAAAATGTGGTTGATGCGGCAGGGCTTGATCGCTTTGCGCTGTTTGGCGCTTCGCAAGGCTGTGCGGTCAGCATCGCTTATGCCGTAAAACATCCGGAGCGCGTGAGCAAGCTGGTGCTTTATGGCGGCTTCGCCCTTGGCCGGCGACTGCGCGGCGATGCCATTGATGTGGCCCAGGCCGATGCGATGATAACGCTCATGCGCACGGGATGGGGCCAGGAAAATCCGGCTTTCCGCCAGGTTTTTACATCGCTGTTCGTGCCGGGCGGAACGCTGGAACAGATGAATTGGTTTAATGATCTGCAACGCAACACAACATCGCCGGAAAACGCGGTGCGCATCAGGCTGGTGTCGGACAACATGAACGTGACGGACCTATTACCGCGCGTGGCCGTGCCTACCCTAGTGCTCCATTGCCGTGATGATGCCGTGCAGCCCTTTGACGAAGGCCGCAAGCTCGTGGCGGGAATTCCGGGTGCGCGCTTCGTTGGGCTTGAAGGCTGCAATCATCTCATCCTCGAATCCGATCCGGGCTGGAGCCGGTTCCAGGACGAAATCACTGAGTTTCTGGCGGCGTAATCCGGCTTTATCCGAACCGGTTGTTTTTCGGGAATCCCTTGGGTGGCAGTTTTCCAGCCTGGGCACGTTCGCCGATCCAGTCTTTGAGGGCGGTGACATTCCATGTCCGACCGGCGCTATCAGTCCATGAGAGGCCTTCGGTGAGCTTGAAGGCGCGGGCGTCCGACAGGCCGCCGTCCTTGAACCTCTGCATCCGCACACCCTTGCCGCGCGCCATTTCAGGGAGTTCCGCACGCTTGAAAATGAGCATCTTGCGATTGTCGCCAACACAGGCGATGTGATCGGCGCCCTCCTCCACCAGTGCGCAGACGAGTGCCTCGACCGGTGCTTTGACATTTAACACCTGCTTGCCTTTCCGGGTGGTGGCGACACACTCATCTTCGTCGACGATGAACCCATCGCCTTCCGTCGAGGCGAGCAATCGCTTGGCTCCGGATGCGTGGACGAACAGCGCCACGATGGTATCGGCTGCGTCCATATCGCACATCAGGCGCACCGGCTCGCCATGGCCACGGCCGCCGGGCAGCTTGCCTCCGTCGAGCGTGAAGAACTTGCCCGAGGACGAGAGCAACATGATCTTGTCCGTCGTCATGGCGGGAAAAACGAACTTGCCCTGATCGCCATCCTTGTAGGCAAGGCTCAACGTCTCTTCCATGTGGCCCTTCATGGCTCTGATCCACCCCTTCTCGGAGCAGACAACGGTGATCGGTTCTTTCTCGATCAACGCCTGCTCGAAATCGACATCGATTTCGGGGGCTTCGGCAAAATCCGTGCGCCGGCGGCCCAGCGGCGTCTTCTTGGAAAACTTCTCCTTTACATCCTTTATCTCAGCCGCGATCTTCGCCCATTGCTCATCTTCGGACTTGAGCAGCTTGGCAAGCCCCGCCTGTTCTTTCGTGAGCCCATCATGCTCGGTCCGGATTTGTATCTCCTCAAGTTTGCGAAGAGCGCGCAAACGCATGTTGAGGATGGCTTCGGCCTGCGTATCACTGAGCTTGAATTTCCGCATCAGCACGGGCTTCGGCTCGTCCTCCGTGCGGATGATGCGGATCACCTCGTCGAGGTTGAGGTAAGCAATCAGATAGCCGCCGAGAATTTCGAGGCGCCGGGCGATTTCGGCGAGACTGAAATTGGTGCGACGGACCAGCACATCCTTGCGGTGATCGAGCCACTCTCGAAGCACGTCGCGCAGCGACATGACCTTCGGCACCTTGCCGCCCGAAAGCACATTCATGTTCAAGGGAATGCGCGCTTCCAGCTCGGTGTTCCGGAACAGCTGCTCCATTAATAGCGCCGGATCGACGGTGCGGCTTCTCGGCTCCAGAACGAGACGTATATCCTCGGCCGATTCATCGCGCACATCGGCCAGCAGCGGCAGTTTCTTGGCAATGAGCAGTTCGGCTATTTTTTCGATCAACCGGCTCTTCTGCACAAGATAGGGAATTTCTGTAACGACGATCTGCCAGCCGCCACGCCCCACATCTTCCTGGGTCCAGCGGGCACGCACGCGAAAGGAACCCCGGCCGGTTTTGTAGGACTCAAGGATCGAGGCGCGATCATCAATGACAATGCCGCCGGTAGGGAAATCCGGCCCCGCCACGTACTGCACCAGCTTGTCGACTGTAGCTTTAGGAGATTTGACAAGATGTAGCGCCGCATCGCAAAGCTCGGCCGCATTGTGGGGCGGGATGGACGTGGCCATGCCCACCGCTATCCCGGTGGAGCCATTCGCCAGCAGGTTCGGAAAGGCGCCCGGCAGGACCACGGGCTCCTGCATGGAGCCATCGTAGTTGGGGCGGAAGTCAACGGTCTCCTCGTCGAGACCATCGAGCAAGAGCTTGGCCACTTCCGTCATGCGCGCTTCGGTGTAGCGGTAGGCGGCGGCGCTGTCGCCGTCGATATTGCCGAAGTTGCCCTGCCCGTCGACGAGGGGATAGCGCGAGGAAAAATCCTGGGCGAGACGCACAAGCGCGTCATAGATCGACTGGTCGCCATGGGGATGATAGCTGCCCATGACATCGCCGACGATCTTCGCCGATTTCTTGAACGCCGTGTTGGGGTCGAGCCTAAGCTGGCGCATCACATGCAGGAGGCGGCGATGAACCGGCTTCAATCCGTCGCGCACATCTGGCAGCGCCCGGTGCATGATGGTGGACAGCGCATAGGCGAGATAGCGCTCCTCCAGCGCATCCTTAAGCTCGATGCGCTCGGGGGTTTTCGGCGCTATTGGCGGAGGAACATGCTTGCCCATGATTCGGCGGAGTATAGCGGTTTTATTTCAGCACCTCAGCATGAGTGCTTCGACTAAATCCGTACCACCGCCACCTTAGTAATTGGTTTCTTGCCCCAGACCTGATCGGTGGCGCGGCGGATGGAGGTGCGGATCGTCTCGATCACCTGCGCGTCGTCCTTGCGGCGGGGCTTGGGCATGGATGTGAAAGCTTGATCGGCAGCTTCAAGCATTTCTTCCTCGAGGCCTGGCGGCACGCCGTCGGTGATGATCTGGATATCGCCTGCGAGCTGAAGTTTAGCGTCAATCGCCACCGTAACGAAGACCGCCCCCACGAACGACAATTTGCGGCGCTGTCTGGCCGGGCCATCCGCCGCTGGAACAATCAGCCTGCCATCGACATGGAGGCGGCCGGCGTGGGCCTCGTCTACATTCTGCACCGGTCCCGGGCAAAGCCTGGCGATATGGCCGTCGCGCGGGATCAAGGTTTCAGCAATGCCACAGCTTTCAGCGAACTTTGCCTGGGCGCGGAGATGGCGGGGCTCGCCGTGCATGGGAATGACGGCGCGGGGCCTCACCCAGCCGTAAAGCTTGCGCAATTCCTCCTGACGCGGATGGCCCGAAGTGTGCACCAGGGCCTCGTCGGAGGTAATGACGTCGATATCAAGCTTCGCCAAATTGTTGTGTACCAGGCTCACTTCCTTCTCGTTGCCAGGAATTGTCCGCGACGAGAAGATCACCAGATCGCCGGGATCGAGGGCCACGTGCGGGTGCTGGTCCTCGGCGATGCGGGCGATGGCGGCGCGGGGCTCCCCCTGGCTGCCGGTGCACAGCAGCAGGATCTTGTTGGGGGGCAGGTAGCCGAACTCCTCCTCATCGAGGAATTCTCCGGCATCACGCAAATAGCCACAGACGCGTGCCGCTTCGATGGTGTTGCGCATGGCGCGGCCTGCGATCACCACCTCGCGGCCGGTGGCGCGGGCGGCTTTCACTGAAGAGGAAATGCGGTCCACGTGGGAGGCAAAGGTGGTGATGGCAACGCGCGCCGGAGCCGCCTTCACGATTTCCATGATGGTCGCGGCCACATCCGCTTCCGAGGGCGAGTGGCCCTCCCGCAGCACATTGGTCGAGTCGCAGACGAAAGCATCGACACCCTCATCGCCAATCTCGCGCAGGCGCTTCTCATCCATGCCGCGCCCCAGAACCGGGGTTGGATCGAACTTCCAGTCACCGGAGTGGAGCACCGTGCCCTGCTTTGTCTTGATCAGGAGTGCCGTGGGTTCCGGGATCGAATGAGTGACCGCGATAAACTCAAGATTGAACGGTCCGAGTGCGAAGCGGGCGTCTTGGGCCATGACATGGACAGGCACCTCGGAGTCGAGTCCGGCTTCCTTGAGTTTCAGATTGAGGATTTGCGCAGCGAAGGGTGTGCAGTAAACCGGGCATTGCAGTTGCGGCCACAGCCAGGCGACGGCGCCGAGATGGTCTTCGTGGGCATGGGTGAGGACAAGGCCCACAAGGTTTCGCCTGTCACTGGCGATGAAGGAGACATCCGGCAGCACCACATCGATACCCGGTTCGCTGTCCTCGCCGAATTTCACGCCGAGATCGACCATCAGCCACTGCCGGTCCTCGGCCGGCCCCACGCCATAGCAATAGCAGTTCATGCCGATCTCGCCGGTGCCGCCCAGGGGCAGCATCACCAGATCGTGGCTGTGGTCGAATTTGCGCTTGGCGTTCAAGATTTTCTCAAAGCTTCAATGGCGGCGAAGCGAACATCGCCCGCGTGAATGTGTTTCTGCGTACCGCCGGGAAGCTCCAGGATCAAGGCGCCATCAGCGGCCAGGCCCCGGAATATGCCCCGTACCTCTTCCTCCCCAATCACCGCCACCGCCTTGCCATTAAGTCCAGCGGCGCGCTCCATCCAACGGTCGCGGATCGCCGCAAAGCCTCTGCCCTCACTCCAGATCGCCAGTTGGCTGGACAGTCGTGCGTCAAGTATTTGCAGAATTGATTCAATCCCGGGAATATCACCGTGGCGGGCCAGCGCCGTCACCGGATAGGGCATGTCTTGCGGCGCTTGGAGCAAATTGATGCCGCAACCCACGGCGACCGCAGTCGGATTGCTGGCGGCTACCTCCGCAAGGAGGCCACAGAATTTGGCGCCATCGATCAGCACATCATTGGGCCATTTGATAAATGGCTTTGCGTCCGGCAATAGCGCCGTCACCAGATCATGGACAGCGAGGGCGGCGACGAAGCTCACCTGTGCCGCCACATCGGGGCCGCCGGTAATCGGAAACAGGAACGTCGCGTAGAGGTTGCCGGGTTCGGAAACCCAGGTCCGCCCCAGCCTTCCGCGCCCCCCGGTCTGCTCATCAGCCCACAACCAAAGGGGGCCCCGCTCACCCTGCCCGGCTAGCCTATGGGCCTCGGAATTGGTGGAGTCGACCCGCTCGAAATGGATGACGCGATTTCTCAATGAAGCGGGAACGATTGCGCCGCAGCGGCCGCGAGATTAAGCAGTGGATTGGCGAAGACCACGAACAGCAGAACGAAAGCACCGGCGCCATAGGCCACGAGTTTTACCTCGCCGTCCATTGCGTCGAAGGCTTCCGCCGGCTCGTCGAAATACATGATCTTGACGATGCGCAGGTAATAGTAAGCACCGACGACACTGGCGATGACAGCGAGGACTGCCAGTGTGTAGAGGCCGGCCTGAATGGCGGCGAGAAACACGAAGTATTTGGCAAAAAAACCGGCAAGCGGCGGAATACCAGCGAGTGAAAACATTTGTATGGCGAGTACAAAAGCCAGCCCCTTGTCGGTACGGGCGAGCCCCGCCAAATCGGAAATGTTCTCGACGTGGCGGCCATCTCGGCGCATGGCGATGACGCAGGCAAAGGTGCCGAGCGTCATGATCATGTAGATCAGCATATAGATGACAACGCCGCTGACACCCTGCTGGCTTCCCGCCGCGAGGCCGACAAGGGCAAACCCCATGTGGCCGATGGACGAATAGGCTAGCAGGCGCTTGATATTGGTCTGGCCGATGGCGGCGAAGGCGCCGAGCGCCATGGAGGCCAAGGCGATGAAAACGACGATCTGCTGCCAGGAGCCACCAGCATCGGTGAACGGCGTCATCATGACACGAATGAACAGGGCCATGGCCGCGAGTTTTGGCGCCGAGGCGAAGAAAGCCGTGACCGGTGTTGGCGCGCCTTCATAGACATCGGGCGTCCACATGTGGAAAGGCACAGCTGAGATCTTGAAGGCCAGCCCCGCGATGATGAAAACCAGACCAAATATGAGGCCCAGCTGTACGCCCGAAGCCGAAATCGCCAAGGCGATTTCCGGGAAACCGACGGAACCCGTAAAGCCATAGACCAGGGACGCGCCATAGAGCAGCATGCCCGAAGAGAGAGCGCCGAGAACGAAATATTTTAGACCCGCTTCCGAAGATCGCGCGCTGTCGCGGTTGAAGGCGGCGACCACGTAAAGCGCCAGCGATTGCAATTCCAGCCCCATGTAGAGGGCAATCAGCGAATTGGCCGAGATCATCATCATCATGCCGGTCGTCGCCAGCAGGACGAGCACCGGATATTCGAACCGCGCCATGTTTTCGCGCTTGAGGAACTGGGCCGAAAGCACGATCGCCACGGCTGAGCCGAATAGCGTCAGCACCTTCATCACCCGGCTGAAGCTATCGGCCACGAAGGCGCCGCCGAAGCCAACGCCGTCGCCGCCCCACATCACCAGCACGGCAGCGATGGCTAGCGCTGCAATGGAGCCCAATGTCACAGCGTCGAAGGAATCGCCCTTGCGGAACACCCCAAACATAAGAAGCGCCATGGCGAGAACCGCCAACACGATCTCAGGGAAGACCGCCGCGGCACCTGCTTGCTGAAGAAATGACATGGATTTAACCCTACTGCACCGTTGCGACAGCGACCTGCTGGGCAGCAGCAGCGGCAATCTTGAGCGGCTTCATGAGATTTTCGACGGAAGATCCGAAAATATCGAGGATTGGCGCTGGATAAATTCCGAACAAAATTGTCAGCACGGCAAGTGGCCCCAGCGTCGCCAGTTCGCGCGGTGTCATATCGGCAATGTGTGCCAGTGCTGGGCTCTCCAGCTTGCCGAACACCACCCGGCGATAGAGCCAAAGAGCATATCCCGCCGACAGGATGACGCCAGACGTGGCGAAGAAAGCAACCCAGGTGTTGTTCGCGAAGGTGCCGAGTAGCGTCAGGAATTCGCCGACGAAACCGGATGTGCCCGGCAGGCCCACGTTCGCCATGGTGAAGAGCATGAATACGGCCGCGTAGAGCGGCATTCGGTGCACGAGGCCGCCAAAGGCCGCGATCTCGCGCGTGTGCATGCGGTCGTAGATGACGCCAACACAGAGGAACAATGCCGCCGAAACGAGGCCGTGGCTGATCATCTGGAACATGGCGCCGTCGATGCCTTGCCTCGTCATGGAGAAAATACCCATGGTAACGAAGCCCATGTGCGCCACGGAGGAATAGGCGATGAGCTTCTTCATATCTTCCTGCATCAGCGCCACCAGCGAGGTGTAGATGATGGCGACAACCGAAAGCACATAGACGAAATTCTGGAAATAGAGAGACGCATCGGGGAACATCGGCAGCGAGAAACGCAGGAACCCGTATCCGCCCATCTTCAGGAGGACGCCGGCGAGGATCACTGAGCCCGCCGTCGGCGCCTCGAC
>JACMJT010000665.1 GCA_014380505.1 Hyphomicrobiales bacterium
CGGCCGTCTTCGGAGAGCTTCAGCCGGTTGGCATGGAAGAGATACTCGCGCCAGGCGTTCTCATGGAGCTTGAAAAGGGCCGGATCGCGGAACAGGCGGAAGCGGTTTACCACCTGCCACTCGATGGTGAAATTGGAGCTGTCGAGCGTCTGGGCCCAGGCTGAGCCCCAAGGAGCGATGATCAACAGAAACAGGATGGAAAGTAATTTTTTCATGGCGGTGCTTTTGACGCCGAAACCGGGCCAAGTTGGGGCAGGGGAAAAGTTCCAAATTCTCATGATGCCCGCACTTGATGCACTGCTGTCCCGGTTAAGAAGCTATGACAACGAACAAGACCCAAATGTCCTCGCCCCGCTCACGCGGGGTGAGGACAGCCGGGGCTCGCATTAGGCGCCCAGCACGTGGCCCACGAAAGGCAGTTCGCGGAACTGGTGGGCCATGTCCATGCCGTAGCCGACCACGAATTTGTCGGGGCAGATGAAACCCTGGAAATCCGCTTTTATATTTGCCGCAAGGTGGCCCGGCTTGTTGAGGAGGACGGCGGTCAGCACATTTGCGGCACCCCGCGCGGCGATCAGGTCCTTGGCGAATGCAAGGGTGCGGCCGGATTCGAGAATATCGTCGATGAGCAAAACATCGCGGCCGCTCACATCGGATTCGACATCGCGGAGCACCTCGACGCGGCCCGTCGATTGGGTGGCGGCCCGGTAGCTGGCGAGGATCATGAAATCCACTTCCGGCGAAAGGCCCGCATGATGCATGGCGCGAATGAGATCGGCGGCGAAGACAAAACTTCCTTTCAGGATTGGCACAACCAGCAGCCGCTCCGGCTTGCGGGCGGCAATGGCGCGGGCGATTTGGGTGATCTGCCCGGCAATTTCGGCGGCGGAGAAAAGGACGCCGATGCGATGGCCGTCGATCGTGATTTCACTCATGGACGGCAGTTGAGCCGATTTCGTCCGCATGGGCAAAACGGATTTGAAGATTTTTAGCGGTTGGCGGCGGCGAGGCAACACGGGTCACGAAATTGGTGACCTCGCCCGGCCGGAGCGGGCGGGCGCCGGAGTCGAGCGTCCATTTGTAAACTTCGCCATTGGCGTCATCGCTCAAGCCGAACCGGAGCCAGGGGATTTTCCGCTCACGGCCGGAGATGTTGGCGATCTCGCCCTTGACCGCTAGAACGCGGGTGCCGTCCACCATCATGTGCTGCATCTCGATACGGCGGAGATCGATGCCGTAGATGTTGATGTCCTGGCCCAGCGCCTCATAGGCGGTGATGGCCGCCGGAGCGGTGCGGACCACCACTTCGGGAAACGCCATGGCCATGACGAGGGGCGTTGTCATTGCCGCGGCGAATGCCCCCCAGGCGGCTAGGCGGCGACGGCGCTTCGCCCTCTTGACGGCGAAACTGTCCCGGGCTTCACGGGATGCCTCGACCAGCCGGCGAATCTCGGCGTCGGGTTCATAGGGATCGGCGACGGCCAGGGCCTTGCCAGGGGAATTGCCGGGGACTTCGATGGCGCGGCCCTCGAGCCAGCTCTGGCCGCAGGCGGCGCATTTGATCATGGTGCCATCCGCGGCCATGCGCGAGGCCGGCATATCGTAACGCGTGGCGCAGGACGGGCAGGAGATTATCATGGCCCCTAAGGTTAACGGCAGACAGGGTTAATGCCGCGTTAATGGTGGCCATGTTGAATGGCCCGCGACATGAAGGAGTGAGGCTTGGTCCGGCTTGAGAATGTAGGGTTGCGCTATGGGCACGGTCCGGAAATCCTCAGGGATGTGAGCTTCCGGATGGAGGCTGGCGGCTTCCGGTTCCTGACGGGGCCTTCGGGAGCTGGCAAGACGTCGCTGCTCCGCCTTTTGTTTCTCGCCCTCAAACCGACACGGGGGCTGATCAGGCTGTTCGGCGAGGATGTGGCGGCGTTCGACCGGGCGAGGCTGCCCCTGCTCCGCCGCCGCATCGGCGTGGTGTTCCAGGAGTTCCGCTTGCTCGACCATCTCACCACCTATGACAATGTGGCGCTCCCCTTGCGCGTGGCGGGCCAGCGCGAAAGCCGCTACCGCGCCGATGTGATGGACCTGCTGAGCTGGGTTGGGCTGGCCGACCAGGCCCAGGCCTATCCGCCGGTGCTCTCGGGCGGAGAAAAACAACGCGCTGCAATCGCGCGCGCCGTCATCGGCAAGCCGGAACTGCTGCTGGCCGATGAACCCACCGGCAATGTCGATCCGGCGCTGGCGCGGAGGCTGTTGCATCTTTTCGTTGAGCTCAACCGCCTTGGCACCACCGTGCTGATCGCAACCCACGACCACAAACTCGTGCAGCAGGCGAAGGCGCCGGTGCTGCATCTTGAACGGGGCGAGCTTCGCGGCCCATGACCGGCCAAAGTCCAGGACCCATCATTCCGGCGCGGGCCGGTTCGCTCAAGTCGCTCACCGTGACCATGGCGGTGATGTGCTATCTCGCCTGTCTCGCCATCGGAGCGCTCATCCTCATCAATCGCGCGGTGGAAAGCTGGACCGGCGGGCTGGCGCGTGAAGTGACCGTGCAGGTCCGGCAATTGCAGGGAGCCCAAATCGAAGCCGAGCTTGGCCGCGCGAATGAATTGCTCGAAGCTTTTCCGGGGGTGGTGAGCACGGTTATTCTCGACCGGGATGCCGGGGCCAAATTGCTGGAACCCTGGCTCGGCAGCCGCAATCTCGACGATCTTCCGGTGCCGCGGCTTATTCGCGTGACCGTCGATGCTCAAGCGCCACCGGATTACAAAGCGCTGGCCGCGGCGCTGAAAGACATAAAAGGCGCCAGCCTCGATACGCACCGGCGCTGGCAGGCGGAACTCACGCGCATGGCGCGTGCTCTTTCGCTCCTGTCTTACGCGGTGCTGCTGCTCATCTGTGTTTCCGCAATCGCCATCGTGATTTTCGCCACGCGGACCGTGCTGGACGCCAACCGGCCGGTGGTCGATGTGCTGCATCTGGTGGGCGCCAAGGACAGTTACATCTCGCGCCAGATCGACGGCCGCTTCCTCAAGACGGGACTGTGGGCGGGCCTTATCGGCGTCATGCTGGGGCTGGTCACCTTTCTGCTTCTGGGCCTCACCGGCTCAAAAGGTGCTGGCGGCGTTGCCGACGCGAGCCGGGGCCTGCTGTTCGCCGCCCCGGAGATTGCGATCTGGAGTTACGGGGTCCTGTTGATGGTGCCGGTTGCCGCGACCCTCATCAGCCTGATCACGTCGCGCGTGACTTTGATCCGTATGCTGAGGAATGTGCGGTGATAGCATTCCGTTCGCTGGTTTTCAATATTGCATTCTATATCAATCTCGCTCTCTTCCTCGTGTTGGGGGTGGGGTTCTTTCTGGCGCCGCGCAAATGGGCGGTGCGGGCGTTGCAGGCGTGGGCCAGCACATCGTTGTGGCTGCTGCGGCTGCTGGTGGGGACAAAAATCGAAGTGCGGGGGCGCGAGCATATCCCCACCGGCGCTGCACTGGTGGCGGGCAAGCACCAGTCGGCTTGGGAGACCTTCGCCATTCTGCCCTACCTCGACGATCCCGCCATGGTGGTGAAAAAGGAACTCACGTTCATTCCTTTCTACGGCTGGTTCATGCACAAATTCCGGATGATTGGCGTGGAGCGGAGTGCCGGCGCACAGGCGCTGCGCAATCTGATCGCGCGCGCCAGGCAAGAAATTGCGAGAGGACGCCAGGTCGTCATCATGCCGGAGGGAACACGCCGCGCGCCGGGCGATCCGCCCGATTACAAACCCGGTGCTGCCGCTCTCTATGGCGCATCGGGTGTGCCGTGCGTGCCCTTTGCGCTTAACTCCGGCCTCTACTGGCCGCGCCGCAAGTTCCTGCGCTATCCCGGCACCATCATCCTCGAATTCCTGCCGCCCATCCCCGCCGGGCTGCCCAGAAAGGCATTTCAGGCGCGCCTGGAGAGGGAGATCGAAACGGCAACTGCCCGCCTTGTTGCGGAGGGCAAGATGGCCTAAGTACAAATAGAGAACTATAGATCCCATGGACCAGAGCCCAACCAGCGCGCTTGATCCCATTGCCCAGGAGATCTGGGA
>JACMJT010000080.1 GCA_014380505.1 Hyphomicrobiales bacterium
AACGCCGGCGCTCCTGCACAAGTGCGAAGCAGCGTTGATTCTGGCGCCCGTCACGCGCCTTGGCGATGCCGCTGCCGCTGGGAAGGCGCTCTCCATGTCAGGCCTGCAGGCGGTCGATCATGTCGTGATCGGCCCAATCCATGCCGGCAAGGCGCGGGACTTCAATCTTGCGCCGGCTCACGCCTGAGGGGTTTGCCCAGCAGGCCCTTGCGCAAGGACATGGCGGCGTTGCGCAGCGCTGGCGATTGTTTGACCAGGCGCTTTGCCAATGTGGCCGCGCCCATCAGGCCAACCCAAATAAGCCCCCGCAAATTGGTTGCGGCGAGCAACAGGTGTAATGGCGTCACCTCATCGGCCCAGTGCCGCTTGTAATCCGAATCGCCAGCCGCGAAATCGAAGCAACCAAGGCCCCGTTTGCAACTTGCTTCGATCGTTCGCCGCAGCGCCAGATCGCCCGGCGAATATTTGCGCAGGTCCGTTTCAGCCAGCGATGAGATCATGGCCCAGAAGCTATTATCATGAACTCCGCCCAGCAGGACGGCCTGCGGCTGACCCTGGAATTTGAGCGTATAAGGCAAGAGAACCGGATCGGTTTCGTCTTGAAGGCTGGCAAGGCGATAGATGAACTCACGCTCGACGGAGCCGAAGACGCCGTGGACGCCGCGTTCACCCAACCGCTTTTCCTGCTGTTCGAACATGGTTCGAAGCGTTGCGTGGGCCTCCTCCAGGGTTGCCGGCAACACAAACGATAGGTCGCCCCGTGCCGCGAACGCCCTTTCTTTCTTGCGATAGTAGCGCCGCGTTTCCTTCGACCGCTTTTCGGCAAGCAGGGTGTCGTAGTCCGGCGAGAGAGCCATCCGGTAACAGCGATTGGGCCCTCGCATGTTGAAAAGCTTCTGCAGCGGATGGGGCGTGCTACCGAGTGCTGCAGGCATGTTCACAAGGTGCACCGCATCCGGTCCCGCGAGGCTGACGACTTCCGTCCAGTGGCGGGAAAACCAGTCTCGCGATTGCGGCAGGAAAGCCGGGGCAAACAGACCGTGGCCATAGGTGGTGTGCGGAGTCCCCAGCCATTCGAGAACGCGGATGCCGGAGCGCCGCCTGATTTGCAGGGGCAGGATGAAGGCGGTTTCGCCGTTCTGGTTCCTGGCGGTCACAATGCGGATTTCGACGTTCCTGGCTTTTCCCACGGTCTCGCACCAGGCGCGGCACCATAGAAACGTCTGGTAGAAAGTGCTGTGGGCGCGGTGCTGAAAGGCCGTCCAGAGGCCTTCCACCGGCGCAAGTTCCGTATGCAGCGCCAGTATCAAATGTTCCTGAACGGGTTCGACCAGCCGGGCCGCCGCCCGGGTCAACCCCGGCATGCCGCGCAACCGGTGCAGGGCAAGGGTTTTTTCACGAAGCCGCGCGTATGTTGGAGCCGGGTTCACCGTGTCCGGACGCCGTGCCATGCCAAATTCGGCCATACTCAAGACCAGTCTCGATGTTCTGTACTATTCTGGGGCATCCCAGGCACTCCGCGGCATTCTGGGCGGTCGCGGAGCAATTTTCATGCTCCATCACGTGCGGCCGGGCGGTGGCTTGCAGAGGGGCTTTGCGCCCAATAGGGGCCTTGAGGTAACACCGGCGTTTCTCGACGATGTCATTAACCTTGTCGTGGCCCGGGGCTTCGATCTCGTGTCGCTCGATGAAGCCGTGGCGCGGACCGTTGGCGACAATCCTTCGGGACGGCCTTTTGCCGCCTTCACGCTCGACGATGGTTACCGCGACAATCTCATCCATGCGCGCCCGGTGTTTCGCAAGCACAAATGCCCGTTCACCATATTCGTGGCCCCCAGCATTGCCGATGGCACTTGCGAACTGTGGTGGCGCGGCCTTGAAGCCGCGATCGCCGGCGCCTCGCACGTCAATGCCGAGATCGACGGCACTCACTTGCACCTAGCCACCGTGACCGACGCCCAGAAGCGGCAAGCCTGGCAACGCCTCTATTGGCCGGTTCGAAACCTCGGCCAACAGTTCCAGCGCCAGTGGATCCGGAATTTCTGCGGAGAACACGGTGTCAACTTGGACGCGATCTGCCGGGCCGAGGCCATGGGCTGGGACGAGTTGCGTTTGCTCGCGGCCGATCCCTTGTGCACCATCGGCGCCCATACCATTCAACATTACGCGCTGAGCCAGCTCGGCGAGGCCGAAGCCCTGGACGAGATGACCCGCTCCGCCGACCGGATCGAGCAAGAGCTTGGCACACGGCCCGCCTATTTCGCCTATCCCTATGGCGATGAGGGCTCCGCCGCCACGCGGGATTTCCGCCTTGCCGCGCAAGCGGGGTTCAAGGCCGCGGTGACCACGCGAAAAGGTCTGGTCTTCACCGGCCACAGGCATCACCTGACGGCGCTGCCGCGGGTTTCGCTTGCGGGCCAATATCAGAAGCTGCGCTATGTCGAAGTATTGCTGTCGGGTGCGGCGTTCGCGCTGTTCAACCGTTTCAAACGGCTGAACGTCGCCTAATCCGGCCGCGACATCCACCTGACGATCATCATCACCACCGGCAGCCACAGTACTCCCGCTACGATGTAGAAGGGGAGTTCGACGAAAATGCCGTGGCCGACAATCCATTGTCCACCGATGGCCATGGCCGCGAGACTGTAGACGATCAGGAAACCGACAGTCGCAAATGTGCCGATGAATTTGCGGGTGCGCAGCTTCATGCCCGCAGCGCTCGGGCGCGCGGGATCGCCGACGCGTTCTCCGTGGCCGATCGCCACCGGATCGCTGGCGGGAAACGACTCGGCCAGAGCTTCGTCGAGCTTTGCTTCAGGCGAATTCTTGGCCGGTGGTTTGCTCATGGTCATCCTGTCTTACAACGTGCCATGCGGCGCTGCATCACTTGAAGGAAAGCCGCGCCACCCTCTATCTGGCGGACATGGACACGCTCTCGCCCCGCCAGGCCGAAGCCCTGCCGTATATCAGGATATGGCTTTTCGCCGTGGCCTTTCTGATCTTCTGCATGGTGATCGTGGGCGGCGCCACGCGCCTGACCGGAAGCGGCCTTTCGATCACCGAATGGCAACCCTTGCTGGGCGCAATACCGCCGCTCACGGACGCCGATTGGCAAGCGGCCTTCGAAAAATACCGGCTCATCCCTCAGTACATCGCCATCAATCAGGGCATGACGCTTGTCGAGTTCAAGTTCATCTACTGGTGGGAATGGTCGCACCGTTTCCTCGGCCGGTTCATCGGCGTGGCGTTCTTGCTGCCCTTCCTAGTCTTTGCCGCGACGAAGCGTTTGCCTCGAAGTCTTTGGCCATGGCTTGCCGCCATCTTCGTGCTGGGCGGACTGCAGGGCGCACTTGGCTGGTATATGGTGGCCTCGGGCCTCGTGGACCGGGTGGACGTGAGCCAATATCGCCTCGCAGCCCATTTGAGTCTCGCGGCCCTGATCTTTGCCGCAATACTTTGGCTGGCCCTTGGGCTTGGCGGAAAACGCCGTGCGCCAACAAAGGAACGCGAGCGGGCAGGACTGCTAATTCTGGCGCTGGTGCTGCTGCAAATCGCCGCCGGTGGCTTCGTAGCGGGGCTTGATGCGGGGCAGGGCTACACCACCTGGCCCCTGATGGATGGTCAACTTGTTCCCGTCGGCCTCTTCGTGATGGAGTCCTGGTGGCGTAATTTCTTCGAGAATGCCATGACGGTGCAATTCAATCACCGGCTTCTTGCCTATGTCATCGCGGTTCTCGTGGCGGGTTACGCCTATGTGGTGCGCACCAAGGCATCGGCCATGCTGCTCATCGCCGTCGCGGCGCAGATTGCCTTCGGTATCTGGGCGCTGCTATGGCAGGTGCCCCTGTGGCTCGGCCTCATTCACCAGGGTGGCGCGCTCATCGTCCTCGCCGCCGCCCTGTGGAATTTGCACACTCTCCTCAGCCCGGCAACATCCGCCGCAGCACGTCATCGCGGTTGATGAAATGATGTTTGAGGGACGCAAGCACGTGAAGAACGAGGAGTGCGATGCCTGCGTTGCTGCCCCACTCGTGGATGTCGTCCATCGGCAGATTTAGGTCTGGAGCGGCTGGAACTGGAAAGGCACCGAAAATCGTGATGCCAGCCGTGTAGGGCTCGTCCGACAGGAACTCCGGGAAGGCAAGCCATCCACTGAGAGGCAAGCCGATCATCAGCACATAAAAAAACACATGGGCGGCTTTCGACGCCATCTTTTCCAATGCACTCATTTCTGGGGGAAGGGGAGGCGGCGGATTAACAAAGCGCCATAGGAGGCGGAAGACGGAAAGCACCAAGACCGCGATGCCGATGGAAACATGAAGCGAGGGCAGCAATGTACCAATACCCTCGTCGGTTTCCATCAACTCTTCCCCGAAGAACAGCAAAACGATCATCAGCAGCGCGATAATCCAATGCAGACTCTTGGCCACAGTGTCATATCGGCTGGCGGCGGCCTCGCTTGAGCGAAGTGACGGTGAGGGGTTTGCCGCCGAGGCACGCTCCCTGCCTGAAAGTTTTCCATATTCGATCGCAGGGCAGCGGTTCATGACGACTTTGACGCCGGCGGCTTCCGCCCGCGCCGCGGCCGCATCGTTGCGCACCGCGAGCTGCATCCAGATGACCTGGGGTTTTGGGTCCAGCATCAGAGCTTCATCGACGACAGTTCCGGCGGCATCCGGATTCCGGAACACATCCACCATATCGATGGCCACGGGAATATCCTTCAGCGCGACATAGACCGTCCGCCCATGGATTTTTCCACCGGCGTAGTTCGGATTGACCGGGATCACGTCGTAACCCTTGCCAAGCAGGAATTTCATCACGCCATGGGAGGGCCGCGTCTCCTTGCTGGAGGCTCCCACCAGCGCCACCGTCTTCACACTCCGCAGGATGCCGGAGATATAGGCGGGATCGTAACTGTCGTGGTTCATGATATGATGCGGGACTTTATTGATCGGTCCATCGCGCTTGCCGCTTGGCCACGAATGCGCCGATGCCTTCCTCGGCATCGCGCGTCAGTAAATTTTCTGCCATAACCCGCGCGGTCAGGGCATAGGCGTCCTCGAGCGAGAGGCCCTGTTGCCCATGGAACGCCGCCTTGCCCATCTTGATGGTCATCTGCGATTTCGATGCAATCTTGTGTGCGAGTTCAGCTACCGCTTCAGAAAGCATGTTGGGCGACACCACGCGATTGATGAGGCCGATACGCGCGGCATCGGCGGCGGACACAATATCGCCCGTCAACAGCATCTCCATGGCGTGCTTGGGCGCCACATCGCGCGAAAGCGCCACCATGGGCGTTGAACAGAAGAGGCCGATGTTGACGCCCGGCGTGCAGAAGCCCGCGGTGTCGGCGGCAACCGCCAGATCGCAGCTTGCCACAAGCTGGCAGCCTGCGGCACTTGCCAGCCCCCGCACCTCGGCGATCACGGGTTTTGGGTGGCGCACGATTGCCGCCATCAGCCCGGCGCAGGCCCGGAAGAGGGTGGTGAAATAGGCCTCTCCCTTGTCGGCGTCGGCCCGGTGCGCTGTGATTTCCTTGAGATTGTGTCCCGACGAAAAGGCTGGGCCGGTGGCGGCGATCACGATCACCCTGACCGCTGGATTAAGGGCTGCCTCGCTCAGCGCTTCCTGAAGGGCCGCCATCATTGCTTCCGACAGGCTGTTGCGCGTGGCGGGATCGTTGAGCGTCAGGCGCAGGATGCCGGAGGCCAGCTCGGTGATCAGCAGTCCGGTCATTCTTCCACGGTTTCGAGCTGCTTCAGCTTCTCGGCATAGGCCGGATCTTTTATCAGCTCGGCCACGACCGTGCGGTTGTTCGCCGACGGGATCATGGCATTGAGGGAGCTGATCATCCGCGTTTTCAAATCCTGCGCCAGCGCCGTATCGGCCTCGATCTCGCCGATCTGCTCCTTGATTTCCACGGTCGGATCGTCGGTAAAGCCGGTGTAGGCGAAGCCAAGCGTCGTGATTGCGGTATTCCAGTCATCCACGTTGGCGAAGCCCGCAGCCTTGACGTCGGCCTCGAAATCTTTGCCTTGCGGATTTTTGTCGACGAACTCCTGCAAATTATCCGAGCTCTCGAGATCGGTCCCCGCATATTTGGTCTTGACCAGCACGTAGGAATCGATGGCGTGGCGGGCGATGTCGAGGGTCAGTTCGATGGTTTTGATTTCCGGAATTTCGCCGAGGCTCATGTCATCGGGCGAAATCCCGCTCTCATCGGCGGGCGGTTCGGGATCTTTCGCCGTCAAATCTTCCACCGGCGGGCGCGCATCGGCGTCCGGATCGGGAAGTTTCAACGGCTCGGTGACGGGAACCTGATCGGTGGCGGGAAGCCGCGATTGGTCCTTTTCAACAGCCAATGCAATGTCCGTCGCCGCGGCGAGAACGCCGGCAAAAATGAGAATTCGAAACAGCGTCGCCATAGCGGATTCCTGTTGGAAACGGAATTATGGGACGGCCAGTTGGCGGAAAAGTGTCAGCCCGAGTTATGGGCCTTCTGTGACCTTTGCGCAACAGTTACGGTATTATATTACCACATCAGAATAACTCGTGATTTACCGGCTTTTCCTTGACAGGGTAGGGCTGCACGCCTAATAACCCGGCACGAAACGGGGCGCCGGATGCTTTCATCCCGCGCCCTTAGTGCAAACTCCAACGCCCGAGATATTCATATGACAACCTATTCGGCGAAGGCCAAGGACATCGTGAAGAACTGGGTGCTGATCGATGCTGAGGGCCTGATCGTCGGCCGCGCCGCCGCGATCATCGCCAACCGGCTTCGCGGCAAGCACAAGCCCACCTTCACGCCGCACATGGATTGTGGCGACAACATTGTCGTCATCAACGTAGACAAGGTGGTTTTGACCGGGCGCAAGCGCCAGCAGAAGACCTATTACTGGCATACGGGTTTTCCCGGCGGCATCAAGGAACGCAAGGCCGACAAGATTCTTGACGGCAAGTTCCCCGAGCGCGTGCTTGAGCAGGCGGTCAAGCGCATGCTTCCCGGAGGGCCCCTGAAGCGCCAGCAGATGACCCATTTGCTTCTGTACAAGGGCACTGAGCATCCGCACCAGGCCCAGAGCCCGGTGAAGCTCGATATCCTGTCGATGAATCCCAAGAACGCGGCGAGAGGCTGACGCACATGGCTGAACAAACCACATTGGCAAATCTCGGAGAGGCCATGGGCCTCGCATCCGCAGGCCCGGCGGCGGTTGCCCCGGTCAAGCCGAAGATCGACGCCAAGGGGCGCTCCTATGCGACGGGCCGCCGCAAGAACGCCATCTCCCGCGTCTGGATCAAGCGCGGCTCGGGCAAGATCCTTGTCAACGGCAAGGCGATCGAAACCTATTTTGCCCGGCCGGTTCTCCGCATGCTGGTGCAGCAGCCGCTGGTGAGCGCCAACCGCGCCACCCAGATCGACATCGAATGCACTGTCTCAGGCGGCGGTCTTTCGGGCCAGGCGGGTGCAGTGCGCCACGGCATCTCGCGGGCGCTCACCTATTTCGAGCCGGAACTTCGCTCGCTCCTCAAGAAGGCCGGCTTCCTCACCCGCGACAGCCGCGCAGTGGAGCGCAAGAAATACGGCCGCGCCAAGGCTCGCCGCAGCTTCCAGTTCTCGAAGCGCTAACCGACAAGCTTCAAAGACAAGGCGGTCCGGTTCATTCCGGGCCGCCATTTTCTTTGCCCGGTCCGGGCTTAGGGACGGCACATGACCATTGGAACGGCCTATACCAGGGCGGTGAGCCCGCGCATCGCCGAGTGCGCCCTGACCCATCTTTCCCGCCAGCCGATCGACCCGGCGCGCGCCATCGCCCAGCACCAGGATTATGAAGCGGCGCTGACCGCCGCAGGCATGTCCGTCGTCCGTCTGCCCGACCTTGCCGACGCGCCGGACGGCGTGTTCGTCGA
>JACMJT010000666.1 GCA_014380505.1 Hyphomicrobiales bacterium
AGAAGGTGAGCGCGGTTCCCAAGGGAATGCATCCCGTGACGCCGCACCTGGTCTGCGCGGGGGCGGCGGATGCGATCGAATTCTACAAGAAGGCCTTCAACGCCGTTGAAGAGGGAAGGTTGCCCGATCCTCAAGGGCGGCTCATGCACGCGATGGTCCGAATCGAGGGTTCTCCGGTCATGCTGGTCGACGAAATGCCCGAGTGGGGAGCGTTGGGGCCGAAGTCGCTCAAGGGCTCGCCGGTCACCATCCATCTGCAAGTCGAGGATGTCGATAAATTCGCCAAGCGCGCCGTCGACGCGGGCGCCAAGATCACCATGCCGATCGACGATATGTTCTGGGGCGATCGCTATGGCCAGCTCGAAGACCCGTTTGGCCATCACTGGTCGGTGGCGACCCACATCCGCGACGTGAGCCCGGAAGAGATGGAGCTGGCGATGGAGAAAATGGGCAATAAATAGCCCTACTCAAACAGGCTCGACTCCTCGCAGCTCATCCGGCCGGAGCAACACGGCCCCGCTGCCCTTGGCGGCCAGGTGATCGTCCGCATTGAACATCGCGCAACGGTCGATTGATAGACAGCCGCAGCCGATACAAGCCGAAAGCTTGTCGCGAAGTTGCTGCAATGAAGCGATCCTTCGATCGAGATTGGCGGACCACATTTGCGAAATGCGCTCCCAATCCTCGCGTGACGGCGGACGGCCATCTGGCAATTCACCAAGGGTCGCCCCCACTTCGGCAAGAGCAATGCCGAGTTCCTGTGCCACCTGTATGAGAGACACGCGGCGAAGCACGTCCCGGTCGTACCGGCGCTGGTTGCCGCCCGTGCGATGACTTCGGATAAGACCCTTGCGTTCATAAAAATGAAGAGCCGACACCGATATCCCGCTGCGAGCCGCCACCTCTCCGACTGTCAGCTCTTTTTTCATCGGCTGTTATACCGCTTTACCTCAACTTAAGTTCAGGTTGTAGCATGGCCCTCGCTTTCCACAAGGCGGGGGACAAATGACAACAATAGAAAAGCGCGGTGCCTGGCGCGATATGTGGGCATCGGGCCTGCTGGGCCGTTTCGTCCTGCTGTGCGCGGGAATATGGCTGCACGCCGCGGATTCCCTGGTGACCGCCACCCTCGTGCCAGCCATCGTCGATGAAATCGGCGGCATCGCCTATGCCGGCTGGATGGTCTCGCTCTATCAGATTGGGGCGATCGTTGCCGGGGCGGCAACGGCGATGCTCAGTCAAAGGATTGGTGTGAAGCACGTCCTGGCGGCGGCGGCGCTCGCCTATGGCTTCGGCTGTGTCCTCGCCGCTATTGCCCCCGGCATGCCGCTCTTGCTGGCAGCGAGGCTCGTCCAGGGAATTGGCGGCGGCATGATGGTTTCGCTGAGCTATGTTGCGATCCAGCAATTTTTCCCCGAGAATCTCTGGAGCCGCCTGTTCGGCATTACCGCGGCGATCTGGGCGGCAGGTTCGCTTCTGGGACCGCTGATCGGCGGTGCGTTCGCCAGTCTTGATGCATGGCGCTGGGCGTTCTGGTTTTTTGCCGTGCAGGCGGGCGTTCTGGGAACACTGGCAATGGCTTTGCTTCCGGCTGGTCCCGGCGGCAAGAAAACCGCTGGGAAGTGGCCCTTGTTTCCGCTGCTGTTGCTCACAACCGCAACCCTTCTGATTG
>JACMJT010000667.1 GCA_014380505.1 Hyphomicrobiales bacterium
ACTTATTCTGCGGCGACGGCCCGCATCGCCGCTTGCGCGCAGTGGCAGGAGGCGCCCACCGGCAGGTCAGAGCGGGCCGTGGCCAGTTTAAGGCGCTGCCCGATCATCTTCGCCTCGGCCGTGTCGCCTGCACCGCGACGGCTAAGGCACTCGTCGAGACCCTTGAGGCTCCAGATATTGTCCGGGTGGATACAGGCGCGGGGAAGGTCGCCGGCGAGCCCGAGATCCTCGCGGTAAGCCTGCTCGGCCTCCTCGATCCGGCCCTGCTCCAGCGCCAGGGCGCCGAGCGCGTGGCGTACGGGTTGGATCCAGCCCCAGGGCTCGTCGTAGGCCAGCGCGTCTTCCAGCTCGATTGCCTTTCGGATATGGGTGAAAGCAAGGTCGTGATTGCCCTTCCGGTACTCCAGCTCACCATCCAGCATCTGCTCGGCCACATCCAGTAAATCAATACACCGGTTATTGTGAAGGTAACGGCTCTCAGGCACCGTGGCCCGCGCCTTCATGAATAGCACCCGCTCGGCCTCCGACTTCGCCACTTCTCCCAGCGCCGCGTGGGCCACGGCTTTGGCGTAGTGCAGGGAGGCGATGGTGTTGCAGTAAAGGACCGGATCTTGGGGCAGCGGCTCGGCGATTATGTCGCGCCAGCGGCCGAAGCGGATCTGTACATGGGTTCTCATGGAGATATAGCCCTCAAGGAAATCAGCCATGGGAGGGCTTTCCAGCTTCAACAGCTCCACTGGAATCTCACGGATCATCTCCTCCGCTGCGGCTATGGCCGGCTCGTACTGGCCGAGGAACATCGCCCCGTAGATGGCGAAATGATAATTGTGGACGCGGTAGGCGGTGTAGAAGTTCATCCGCCCCTGCCGTTCGGCAAACCTGAGGTCCGCCTCGATCCCCTTCTGGTTCCAATACAGCGAGTCGCGGTATTGGCCGCACTGAACGTCGATATGGGTCGGCATGTGGATCAGGTGGCCGGCATCGGGCACCAGTACGCGCAGCCGGTCGCCAGCCATGAGGGCCTTCTCCGGGGTGGGCGACATTTCCATCAGGTGGACATAGAGGTGGAGGATACCTGGATGGACGCGGCCCTCGGGAGTGTTGAGGAATTTCTCCAGCACCTTCTGCGCCTGGACCGTACCGGCCCCCTCAGCGACCTTATTCGTCCAGATGTCCCACATCTTCCAGGGAGTCTGATTAAGAATTGCTTCGGCATAGATGGTGGCGACCTCAATGTCGTTGGGATGGGCTTCGTAAACCTTCTTCATCGCGGCGGCGAAGTTGTCGTTCCAGGGTTTCTGCTTCTCTATTGGCTCACGCTGGGGGTAGCGCGACGGCAGAGCCTGGATCAGGGCGCGCTCGGGCGGGCTGACTTTGTCGGCCAATGCAAGGGCGGCCTGGGTGCTATCATAGGCCGTGCCAAGAAAATTAGCCTTGGTGGTCGGATCCATCATCCACCACTCGAAATTGTAGTTCGGACCGATGGCATAAGCGACGCCCCAATGGGCCATGGCGCAGTCGGAGTCGTGCTCAAGGGCTTTCTGGAAACACTCGATCGCAACTTCGTGGTTGTAGGAATACGTCCAGACAAGACCACGGTCGAACCAGAGCTGAGCGTCAGGAGAGGCGGTGGTGATTTTCCGCGAGTACACATCGATGTCGAAGTAATCCATGATCTGCTCCTCCGCGGTCGAAGAATTGCTCAAATGGACATGATTGGCAAGCTCGGACGAGTTCGCCCACGGCGCCCGGCTATGCTTTCTTCCGGGGCGAGTGTTCTTTACGAGGCTTTGCCATAATCTTTTTCTTGGCCGGGGGCCGTGAGCCTGGACTTGGTAGCATCGGTCTATCGGGCCAAGGACGATGTGCGGTTGGATTTAGGGCGCGGTGAAGTTCTCGCGCATAAAGACGCAGTACATATGCCGTGTCACGATACCAAACCAATTCTTTAACTAATTCCTTTCCCTTCAATGAAAGGGCACGAGGATTGCTCGTGTTGATCGGGGTAGAAATTTGAGTTCCAATAGCATTCGTAACAAGGGATATTGGCGAATGGATAACGTCATTACGTTTTCCCGAAAGTGAGTGGTCTATCTTGTCAAGAAGCCAGATGATTTCATCACGGGTTTTCTTTTCGTGGGCGTATCTTTCCTCAGCGGCAGCCCTAAGGATTTGCCTTTGAACTAGATCACTTCGAATGGAATGCCATATTGCTAATGGCACGGCTGCGTTTATTGTGTCGATTGTTCTGCAAAATAACTTTGCCAAGTTTTCGTGCAGGTAGTTCCATTCAATAATCAGTTGAGCCAATCCAGTGGAATACTCTTTGAGAGCTTTGTTCATCTGTCTTTTTGTAGGGATATGAATTATGTTTGGCGTCGCTATGAGCGTCTTAGCTTCTAAGACCATGGAGTTCCTCCCTTGATAAACTTAAACTGAAGGTCAACTAAGCAATGTCGAATCGAGTGGCGATTCAGTGGTGCGCTTGCCCGCGCCCTCTCCCCACCACACATACCGCATAAGCCGCTAAAGGCGAAAACTAAGAAGAAAAACAAGAAGGCACGAGTTTCCTCACGCCCCCTATTAAGGGGGCCAGAACTGCAATCAACCAGACAATCGGCAATGCGGCCGATGCAAGATTGACGTGAATTTATAACCACTTTTCGCTCGAAGAATTTGCGCTTCGTGGCGCTGTTTCTTCGAGCTCGTGGCCACGACCCGATTAGGGGACGTGAGTCATGCCTGACGTTACGGATAAGTGCGAACCCGTCCGCCACGTTCAACAAGGCCGACTACAATGCGCTTCTGCGCGCCGCCTGACTTGTGAGGCCTGTTGGGCTTAGGCTGACCGGGCTAGCGCCTGCTGGGTGTCTCACGCGTTCCGATGGATATCTCGTCGCTTCGACAACCTTTCCTGGGCCGCCAAACGGTCACACGTTTTCTCAATCATGGCCTTACGAATGCGGTGAGCCATAAACTATGCTGTGCGGGAGCTGCCAATGCAATTGCTGGTGAGCCGATGCACCTTCAGCGCAATTTACGAAGCTTCTGGGCCATTGTCCTTGGTTTCGCCACTTAGCCAACTGCCCTCATGCGTGGAACTTACCATCAGGCTTCTCGGTAGGCTCAAAGGGGATCGCCTCTGAACACGACGAAGTTTACTGTTTGACATAGCCGCTACTACCAACCCTGTACCCCCATCCTCGCCTCTTACAGACGAGGATGGGAGAGCGCCCCGGCTAGTGGGGTTTTTGCGCGGTAAGCACGCTGGAGGGGAGCTCCGGGCACTCATAGACTTTAAACCCGCTGGCATTTTCACCCCATAGGTGAAAGCGCGCATCGATTTTCAGGATGCCATGGCCTGCCGACGCCGATTTTGAATCTTGGAAAAAGGATGGCCAGTCAGCCGGGATTGCCAAGATCCACGTCCATGCCCCCCTAGACGGCTCAATTGTCGCCGTCAAACGCAACCCCAGAACATCGGGAGCTGCTTCCTGCAATTTTCTGCTCATTCCGACAAAACCACTGAGCGGGTGTTGATGTCCGTCCCGGGAAGCCAAGCTTACAGATGAGCCTGTTAGAAATTCCCCGTTCCAGAAACCGGTTTTCTGATGGAGCTCGAAATGGCCAATATGGCCATTAATGTATAGCTCTTCAGGATGAAGAATGCCCTCTCCGATGTGTTGCGATAGAGGGCTGTGGCTGATAGTAAAATGCATTATATATCTCCAGGGCATTTGCATGCTTTGAAATCAGGCACCAAATACGGATGCCTAAGCTCCATCGCTAGCGTGTGCGTTGTTTCCGCATTATTGCGTGAGCCACAATGGGCAGTGCCTCCGCCGAAAGTCAAACACGCCAGCCCAACTTTCGTAAACACCATTGCCGCCGTCCGACTCGTGCAAACCTTTATTAATACTGGATATTTTTAAACGCATTTCGTGTTCATCATGAAAATGAAATTTGGCGATCGGGGCGGGTTCTGCCTCGGCCCCATAGGGCGCCGTTTTTGACAAAATCGGGCCGCACCTTCTCCTGATTGGTTTCACGATTCAGCCTCCGGGCCTTGGTCTTGCTGCTGGTGTCGTTCTTCATCGTAATGGACAAGGTCTCGTGCTTCCTGTTGGGCGTTGGCGGCGGCCATGTCCTGTAATCTTACTTGGGCAACCTGAAAATCGGCCGCGTTGAAGGGATCTAAGCCCCATAAAGCCGCCATCTCGTGAACCTGCGCATGGGAGATCGCGACGGCATCGTCATTGGCTATCCAGGCAAACTTAGTGGGCTCCGTGAATCAATGCGCAGGCCGATGGCGCGTTGCTCGAAGAAATTGCCCAGCCGGATTCCGCTGGCCTCAAGCTGATGCGTGACGCGGCTGATGCCATGGGCCTTTCAGCGCGGGGCTATCACCGCGTGCTGCGCGTGGCCCGCACCCTTGCCGATCTTGATGGCCGCGAGCAACTCGCGCGGCTGCACATTGCCTAAGCCCTGAGCTACCGCCAAAAGCTGGCGGCGATTCAGGTGGCGGCGTGATCAGGCCGCGTCGGCGTATTCGGTTCCGGTCTTGGCGCCGGTAATATAGGCCACCACGTCCTGTCCGCTGGTTTCGCTCTTGTTCAAGTTCGCCACGATCCGCCCGCGGCGGAAGACGACGATCCGGTCGGCCAGGTCGAACACCTGCCGCATGTTATGGGAGATGATGATCAGGGGTTCGCCGTTGGTCTTCAAGGTGCGGATGATGTTTTCGACCTGCGTCGTCTCCTGGACGCCGAGTGCTGCGGTCGGCTCGTCCATGATGATGAGTTTCGAGGCGAAGGTTGCGGTGCGGGCAATCGCCACGCATTGGCGCTGGCCGCCTGACATTTTGCGGATGGAGTTGCTGAGGTTTGGAATCTTGACCGCGGTGCGCAGCAGGGCTTTTTCGGTCGCCGCCCGCATCCCCTTGAAATCGAGGATTGAGAATGGTCCGAGATTCAGCAATATCTTCTCGCGGCCGAGAAACAGGTTCGAGGGAACGTCGAGATCGTCGGCCAGCGCCAGGTTCTGGAACACCGTCTCTATCCCTGCCTCGCGGGCATCCAGCGGGCCCTTGAAGTGCACCTCCTGCCCGCCGAAAATGATCTTTCCGCTGGTGCGCTGCTCGACGCCGGTGATCTGCCGGACAAAGGTTGACTTGCCCGCGCCATTGTCGCCCATGATGGCGACATGCTCGCCCATGCGCAGTTCAAAGTTCGCGTTCTCCAGGGCATGGACGCCGCCATAGTGCTTGGTCAGCCCTTCAGTGCGCAGAATGACTTCTTCCATGGCTTAGCCCCCTATTGCCTGGCGGCGCTGCCGCCATTGATCCAGAACCACGGCGCCCACGATGATGACGCCTTTCACCATCTCCTGGTAATAGGCATCGAGCTTCAGAAAGGTGAAGCCCGAAATGATCACGCCGAAGATCAAGGCTCCGATGACCGTGCCGATGATCGAGCCCCGGCCACCCGAAAGCGACACCCCACCAATCACGGTCATGGCGATCGCGTCGAGCTCATACATCACGCCCATGCCGGCCTGCGCCGTGAGATTCTTGGAACACAAGACCAGTGCGGCCACCGAGGCCAGGACACCGGCAATCACATAGACAAGGACCTTGTGATGTTCGACCTTGATGCCGGAAACGCGCGCGGCCTCCTCGTTGGAGCCTATGGCATAGCAGTGCCTGCCGTATTTCGTGTAGCTCATGATGAGTTGGAACAGGATGGCAAGCGTTATGAAAATCACGACGGGCATCAG
>JACMJT010000668.1 GCA_014380505.1 Hyphomicrobiales bacterium
CGCACCGGAAGATCACGCGCCACGTGCGAAGTGATGACGCCGCCATTCGACTGCATGACGTAAAGATCGCGTTGCAAGCCGAGGCCACGCAACTCACCACTCAGCCGGTCGAGATAGGAGGCGATGATCGGCACCGTCGCGGCATTGATAACCGTCGTCGAGGTGCGCTCGAACTCGCGCATCTCGCCCGCCACTTCCGAGGACAGGCAGACGACGATTCCCGGGCAGGCTTCGAGGATGATTTCCCGCACGCGCCTCTCATGCGCGGTATTGGCGTAGGCATGGAGCAAACACACGGCAACGGTGGTCGCTCCCGATTGCTTCAGTTTGGCCGCCGCCGCCCTGACGCTGGCTTCATCGAGCGGGGTCAGAACGTCGCCCGTGTGCAGCATGCGCTCCGTCACTTCGAAGCGGAGACGCCTGGCGATGAGAGGTGCGGGCTTGATATAGCGCATGTCGTACATGAACGGATTGTTGGTGCGCATGATTTCGAGAACGTCGCGGAAGCCTTCCGTGGTGATGAGCGCCGTGGCCGGCAGCTTGCGCTGAAGCAATGCGTTCAGCACCACGGTGGCGCCGTGAACAAAGTATTCGATATCCTTGAGGGCGATGGCGCCGCTGCCGTTCCGCCCCTTGCTCACTGCCGTCAGGGTTTTCTGAATGCCGTTGAGCACACCTTCCTTGAAATCGCCCGGCGTGGACGGCGTCTTCTCGACATGGAGGTGGCCTGCGTCATCAAGCAGCACGAGATCGGTGAAGGTTCCTCCGATGTCGGCGGATAACCGGTTACTCATCTCTCTACTCTCCCCGGACTGGCCTTGTTATGTCAGGCTCTACTTATAAGTTATGCCGCGACCCGCTCGTTGCCGCGCACCTTGCTCAACACGAAATCGAATTCTTCCACATCGACGTAGCGCATGCCGATGTCTTTCAGATTTTGCTCGTGCGCCACCGATCCCTGATCATACACGCATTGACGCGGAACGATGGTGCGATAGCCATGGGCAAAACTGTCGATCGAGGAGGCCCTGATGCAGCCGCTGGTGTTGGCGCCGGTGATGATCACGGTGTCGACGCCGTGCATGTTGAGGACCGATGCGCAATGCGTTCCGAAAAAGATGGAGGGCGTCTTCTTGCAGACGAGAACGTCCCCGTCGCGCCACAGGCGCTTGTCGATTTCAACGACCTTGGAACCGATGATCCATTCCCGCATGCATTCGATTTTCCACGGCGGCATGTCGCTGAGATCGGGCTGGAAAGCGGTGTTGCAGTGAACGATCGGCAAGCCGTTCTTGCGCGCGGCATCGAGCAGGATCGCGGTTTTTTCCACCGCATCCTGGGCCATCGGGCTCTTGCCCATGCGCTCATCGGGATTGGTGACGCCGTTCATGAAATCGATCGATACGATGCCGATCTTGTTGCCGAAGCCGATTTTCTTGTAGCCGTAGCCGCCCACGGCAAAGAGTTCGAATTCACCCGCTTTCGTCATCTTTTTCCTCATCCGATGGTTATGGAAGCCAAGCGCCGATAGTCCGCCATCACGGCGGGAATTCAAAGTTTGCTTTTCTTATAAATCGATGACTTTGCCGTTATGTCTTAGGCCGCCAGCTCGCCAGAGCCTTGGCGCAGATCGCAGCCGGGCTGTCCCGGGCGTCGGTGTCCCTGATGGCTGCGTGCCAATCGAGACTCATGCCTTGCTTGGTGAGCCTGATTCCGGCGATTTCACCGCGGTTGAGGCGGGGCTGGGCCGCCCATTTCGACAGGATTGAAATGCCGAGATTGGCGGCGACCAGCTCCTGCACCGCTTCAGGCACCGACAGCGGCACCAGCCGCACCGGGTAACGGCCCGCCGGGCGGAAGAAGCGCTCATATTCGAAGCCTTCGGTGACCGTGGCGCTGTAGGTGTGATAGGTCTCCGCCGTCAGATCATCGGCCTCGATGAAGCGCCGCGACGCCAGGCGGTGCGACGAGGCGGTGATGCAGATGAGTTCGTCGCGCTTGAACGGATGGAAGGCCACGCGCTTTTCTTCCCGCAGCGGGCCGGGCATGAGCACCACATCGACCGAATTGTCATACAGCAGGCGCAACGGCTCACGGGTTGCTTCGCCCACGATCTCGACCTGAAGATTGGAATCGACAGCCGCCAGGTGCTTCAGGAATGACGGCAGCCAGTGGAAGAAATTATAGGTCGCCATGCCCAGCCTGACGATCGATCCAGCACCCCTGCCGATCCGCAGTGCGTCGATTTCAGCGCGAAACAATTCATCGAGGGCGCGTTCCGCCGACTGCGCCAGACGCTTGCCGGACAGGCTCAACTGCAACTGCGAGCCCAGCCGCGCCGTGAGCGAAATGCCGAGACGGCGCTCTGCTTCGCGGATGCGGTGGGTGACGGCGGAAGGCGTTACGCCAAGCTCGTCGGCGGCCGCCGACATGCTTCCCAGCCGGTGGATGGCCTGCAGGAGAATATAGTGCCGCGCTTCAAGCTTCGGCTGCTGATGTTGCGCCATTTTCAATGAATATCAAAAATGATTGCGGATGTCTCACGCTCTCTCGGGTGGGCTTTCCGGAAAATTACCGGCCTCATTCGTCGAGATGGAATTTTCCACAGGCGAGACCGCGTAGAAGAAGGGCGTGCGGACCTTGGCTTCGTAGACGATCGCCGTTCCTGCCGAAATCCAGATGACGTCGCCCGCGCCCGCCACGTAGATTTTGTCGCCGGCATGCAAACGCAGTTCACCATCAATGATGTAGAGCACCTCGTCGTAGTCCGGCGTCCACTCGACGTTGCACTTCTCGAAGACGCCGACCCCTGCTCCCAGTCGCTTGCTGAACCCGGCGTTGATCAAACCATGGGCGGAGATGCCGTCTGGCCCGGGCGTGAATTGCGCTTCGTTTTTCCTGAACAGCTTTACACCATCACTCATTGCGCACCCCCAGCTTGATCTCGCGTTCGCGCTTGGCCGCGAAAGCCTTCAGTTCGGCAAGCAGATCGGGGTTGATCTCCGGCTGCTCGTAACTTTCGAGCAATTGCTTCCACACCCGGTTGGCGCGCTGGGTCGCATTGAGCGCGCCATCGTCGTTCCACGCGCCATAGCTCCGCCAGTCGGAAACCAGCGGCTGGTAGAAAGCATCCTGATAGCGGTCGAGCGTGTGCTGGGTTCCGAAGAAATGGCCGCCGGGGCCAACCTCCTTGAAGACGCCTTGCGCCAACTCGGCGTCGTTGATCTGGATGGGACGCAGCACGTCGCTCATCATCTGGAGCATTTCGGCGTCGATGATCAATTTCTCGAACGATGCCGTGAGGCCGCCTTCCAGCCAGCCGCCGCCATGGATGATGAAATTGCAATGGCTCATGACCGTCGACCACAACGACATTTCGGATTC
>JACMJT010000010.1 GCA_014380505.1 Hyphomicrobiales bacterium
CAGTTGCCGAACAGCAGGTGAGCGTGGCTGCGCCAGCGGTTTTCAGGCTGAGTCCGCGGATCGTTCTTGGGGAAGTAATTGGCCGGAATCCCGATGGGCCTTCCCGCGTTCACGTCACGCCAGTATTCCTCACTCAGGGATTGGGTGTCGTATTCGATATGATTGAACATGTAGAGCGAACGATGCGGCTCATCGTTGATGAGGCAAAGGCCCGCCTCGTCGGACTCGATCAAAACCTCAAGACCCTTGCTCTCCGGCAAGTCGGCGCGATGGTTCTCGGTCCAGCGTGAAACCGGAATCGAGAAGTCATCCGAAAAACCCCGGAGGTAAGGCGAAGCCGGATTGAGATTGCGGTGGCGGTAGACGCCGAAGGCTTTCTTCGAGAGCGCATGTTTCGGGACTCCATGGAAATGATGCAGCGCCGCCTGTGCTCCCCAACAGATATTCATGGTCGAATGCACATGGGTCTGGGTCCAGTCGTAGATACGGGCAAGCTCCTCCCAGTACGTGACATCCTCGAAGTCGAGAAGCTCAACGGGAGCGCCGGTGACGACGAAACCATCGAACTTGCGCGAAGCCACATCTTTCCAATCGCTGTAGAAGGCGATCATGTGTTCGGCCGGGGTATTCTTCGGCGTGTGATTGCTGATCTTTATGAGCGTCAATTCCATCTGCAGGGGTGTGGCGCCGATGAGGCGGGCAAATTGCGTCTCCGTCCTGATTTTGTTGGGCATCAGATTGAGGAGGCCGATGTGAAGCGGCCTTATATCCTGGCGCAGCGCCGTGGCCTCGGTCATCAGCATGACGCCTTCGTTCTCAAGGGTCTGGCGGGCGGGCAAATCATTGGGAATGCGAATGGGCATGGGGTTATTACTGCCGGTCGATGGCGCTGGCGAGCAGATCGACGAAGCCCGCCTCGGAGGCAACACCCGGCACATCTTTCATTTGAACTTTGTAACCGAAGTTCCGCGCGATCGCCTCGTAGAGGGGTATCCGGTGATGTAAGAGCTGCTCAAAGCCCCAGACGGCGAAACCGTCGGGATCGACATCGTCGTCCTGCTTGATATGGTTGAGCGTCTTGTACTCGGCCCATTTCGCATCAAGAAAAGCGGGCTGGTAATACATGGGCTTGGGATTCTTGCGGAAACGCTCAACCAGCATTTGAGTGTGCTGGGGGTTGCCCTCGATATAGAGCATGACAGTATTTTGGGCGAGGCTTTTGAGCACCGGATCGGCGGTATCGTTCGGGTTGACGACCTCACACAGGCTGCCGCCGGAATCGCAGACAAAATGCGTGTACTGATAGATGTCGCGGGTGCGGCCGATGAATTCCGGCACGTCGAGGAGGGCGCGGATTTCAGCGTCGCGGTGCTGGTTCTGGCGGCGTTTATATTCCGCAAAGGAGATACCGCCCTTGGCGGGGTTGCCGGGCTTGCCGAGATAGGTGGAGAGCGGGCTCAGATTATCGAAGGTTAGGTTGGAGCAGATATAGATCGAGTCCGACAACAGCAGATCGCGGAGGAAGGGAACTCGCATGGCCTCGCGCTTGAAATTGTCGACGATATGCTCGCCCATGTAGCGGGTGCCGATCCGGTAATCGACCGAGTACTGGAACCAGCCGCCGTTCTGCATCAGCCTCGCGAGCGTGGACTTGCCGACGCCGGACATGCCGAATATGGTCACGGCCTTCGACGGCCAATCGCGGAAATCCTTGCCCGATTTAAAGCGCATGGGTGCTCATAGCCGATGGGGCAGTAGGCGGGCAACACGCCTGTTATGATTGTGCAGGGGAGCAAGGATGCCGCCGGCTGAACATGCAACCGAAACCTGGTATGAAGCCACCGCCCAGCGTGGACAGCCGCGCCCTGCGTTGAGAGGCGAGGTCGAAGCCGATGCCTGCATCATCGGCGGCGGGCTTGCGGGCCTTACCACAGCACTTCAACTGACGAGAGCTGGCAAGCGGGTGATTCTGCTGGAAGCCAAGAGCCTCGCCTGGGGCGCTTCGGGCCGCAACGGTGGCTTCGTGTCGAACGGGTTTGCCGAAAGTCTCGACAAGATTTCAGCGCACACCGGCCTCGATGCCGCGAAGGCACTGTTCAATCTCTCGCGCTTTGGCACCGAATTCGTGCGCCGGGAAGTCGCCGGGGACATCGGGGTCAAAGGGGGTGATGGCTGGATCGTGGCGCGGCGCTACGATGGCGGCCAGAAACTGGAAATCTACCGCGAACGGCAGGAGCGCATTTTTGGCGATGAGCGGCAGTTTCTCAGCACGAAGGAA
>JACMJT010000669.1 GCA_014380505.1 Hyphomicrobiales bacterium
AGCTCATCGACTTCATGCTCAGGCCAGACATTGCCGCCGCCAACACGAACTTCCTGCGTTATGCCAACCCTGTCTTGACATCGGCCCCATATATCGAACCTGCACTGCTGAAAAACAAAGGCCTCTATCCGCCGCCAGCCACTCTCGAGAAAGTTTCTGCTACAGCGCCAATTTCACCAGATGCGGAAAAGCTGCTGCGGGCGGTGTGGGAGAAACTGCCAAAACAGTGAGAATTGGCCCCGGCCCTGTATCCAGACAGTGAGAAGGCCGGATGAGTGCTAGCTAAGTTAGCTCTCTCCATGGCCGCCCTTGAGGCGGCCATCCAGTCTGGATCACCGGCTCAAGGCCGGTGATGGAGAGAATGTAACCTCTCGCGCCCGGCCTTTTTTGTCGTACAGTGCGCCGATGATGCGCCAGTATGAATTGGTGGAACGGGTCATGAAATATGACCCGGAAGCGAATGAGGACCTGCTCAATCGCGCCTATGTCTATGCCATGAAGGCCCATGGCAACCAGAAGCGGGCCTCCGGCGAAGCGTTTTTCAACCATCCTCTCGAAGTCGCCGCCATCCTCACCGAAATGAAGCTGGACGACGCCACAGTGGCAGCCGCGCTGTTGCACGACACGGTCGAGGATACGGAGGCCACGCACCAGGAGATCGAGGAGAAATTCGGCAAGGAAATCGCGGCCCTGGTCGATGGCCTCACCAAGATCGACAAGCTCGATCTGGTGACCAAGGAGGCGACGGAAGCGGAGAATTTGCGGAAGCTGCTGCTTGCCATGTCAAAGGATGTGCGGGTGCTGCTGGTCAAGCTTGCCGACCGCCTGCACAACATGCGCACTCTCGCCCATATGAAGCCGGAGAAGCGCACCCGCATCGCCCAGGAAACCATGGATATCTATGCGCCGCTGGCGGGCCGCATGGGAATGCAGACGGTGCGCGACGAACTGGAGGATATCGCCTTCAAGGTTCTCAACCCCGAGGCCGACAGGATCATCGGCGAGCGGCTGGAGAAACTCCACGCCGAAAGCGGCGATATTCTGCGCGAGATCGAGAAAGCGCTGGTCGCCAAGCTCGGCGAGAACGGCATCAAGGCGGAAGTTCAGGGCCGCGAGAAGAGGCCCTATTCGATCTGGCGCAAGATGGAGCGAAGGCTGCTTTCCCTCGGCCAACTGTCGGACATCTTCGGTTTCCGGGTGATCGTCGACACGGTCGATCAGTGTTACCGCTCACTGGGCATCGTGCATCGCACCTGGCGGGCCGTTCCGGTCCGGTTCAAGGATTATATCTCCACGCCCAAACAGAACGACTACCGCTCGCTCCATACCGCAGTGATCGGGCCACATCATATGCGTGTGGAAATGCAGATTCGCACCCGCCTCATGCACGAGATCGCCGAGCGGGGCGTCGCCGCCCATGCGCTCTACAAGGATGCGCCCGACGCCAAGGAGGCGCTCGACGGTTTCCGGGTGCCTGCCGGGGAATCCAGCGCCTACCAATGGCTCCGGCATCTCGTTGAGATGCTGCAAGAGGGCGAAAGCCCTAACGAATTTCTCGAACACACCAAGCTCGAACTGTTCCACGATCAGGTGTTCTGTTTCACGCCGAAGGGCCAGCTCATAGCACTGCCCAAGGGGGCAACGCCCATCGACTTCGCCTATGCGGTGCATACATCCGTGGGCGACAGTTGCGTGGGCTGCAAAATCAACGGCCACCATGCGCCGCTGGTGACGGTTCTGGCCAATGGTGATGAGGTTGAAATCATCCGCTCCGATGCCCAGGTGCCGCCGGCCGCCTGGGAGGGATTGGCCATCACCGGCAAGGCGCGCGCCGCCATTCGCCGCGCCACGCGCGCTGCCGTGCGCAAGCAATATGCGGGGCTGGGGCGGGAAATCGTCCAGATCCTGCTGGCCAAGCACGATCGCAAGTTTATCGACAAGGAGGTGGCCGCCGCCATGCCGCGCCTCGGCCATAAGAACCTGGAAGATTCACTGGCGGCGGTGGGGCGGGGGGAACTCGCCGGCGTCGATGTGCTGCGCGCCATGGGGGTGAGCGTCGAAGCCAGCGAGTTGCGTGAATCCAGGCGCAAACGCACTTCAAAGTCCGAGGCGAAGGAAGAGCATTCTCTCCCCGTGCGCGGCGTCAACCGCACCACGGCGCTCCAGATCTATCCAAAGACTGGCGCCGTCCCGGGCGAACGCATCGTCGGCATCGTCACACCCGGCGAAGGTATCACCATCTATCCTATTTTCGCCAAGGCGCTTGAGCAATTCGACAACCAGCCGGAGCGCTGGGTCGATCTGGCCTGGGACGCGGCCTCCGCCGGGCAGCGGTTTCCGGCGCGGATCGCGGTCACCATCATCAATGAAGTGGGCTCACTGGCGCAGGTAACCCAGGTGATCGGCGAACACGGCGGCAATATCGATGCCCTGCAAATGGTGGCGCGCGAAGGGGCGCGGGACTTCTTCGACCTCGATGTCACGGTGGAGGTCCACGATCTCAAACATCTCAACGAGATCATGATGGGTTTGCGCACCAAGAGTCCCGTGAGCGCCGTCTCAAGAGTGACGGGCTAGGTATGCTGACACACGAGGAGGTTCTCGACGAATTCCGCGCGGCGGGAGCCTTGCTGGAGGGCCATTTCATTCTCTCGTCGGGATTGCATTCCAGCCGCTATCTGCAATGCGCCAGGGTTCTGATGGATCCGCAACGGGCAGCCCGCCTGTGCGCCGCTTTGGCGGGGCAGGTCCGGGCGCTTGAGATGACTGTCGATCTCGTTGTCTCTCCAGCCATGGGTGGAGTGGTGGTGGGGTATGAGATGGGCCGCCAGCTTGGGATTCCAGCTATCTTTTTTGAAAGGGTGGATGGCAAGCTGAGGCTCCGCCGCGGTTTCACAATTGAAAAGCGAGCCCGCGTCCTAATGGTGGAAGATATCGTGACCACGGGACTGTCCTCGCTGGAATGTATCGCCGGCATCACCGAGGAGGGTGGCTGGACCGTGGGTGCTGCCTGCCTCATCGACCGTTCAGGCGGCAAGGCGAACCTCGGCGTGCCGCTGACAGCGCTGACCCGGCTCGATATCCCGGCCTATGCGGCCGATGCGCTGCCACCGGAACTGGCGGCGATCCCCGCTGTTAAGCCCGGCAGCCGGGGACACGCATGATCATCGGTCTTGGCAATGACATTGTCGATATAAGGCGGATCGAAAAGACGCTGGAAACCTACGGCAGGCGCTTCATCGAGCGCATCTTCACGGACATTGAAGAGGCGAAGTCCGAGCGCCGGGCGCAGCGGGCTGCCTCCTATGCCAAACGATTCGCCGCCAAGGAGGCTTGTTCGAAGGCGCTGGGCACGGGCTTCCGGAGAGGCGTGTTCTGGAAGGACATGGGAGTGGTCAACGAACCTTCCGGACGCCCAACGATGGTGCTGACCGGAGGTGCTGCGGGCCAGTTGGCGCGGATCACGCCCAGCGGCCATACCGCGCGCATCCATCTGACGATCACCGACGATTTCCCCTACGCCCAGGCCATCGTAATGATTGAGGCTTTGCCGGACTAGTAAATTCTCATCATGCTTAGGCTGTCCTCGCCCCGCGTGAGCGGGGAGAGGAAGGGGACCCATCGC
>JACMJT010000081.1 GCA_014380505.1 Hyphomicrobiales bacterium
ACAGATATAACTTACGAGCGAGGCAGACAAAATCCTCCTATGCGCTCGATGACTATCTGGCCCCAGTCGGACTAGCAGGCGGGTTTTGGGCCTGCCGCCTTCAGATCGTAAAGGAAAATGCCCCAGCCTGTTCCCGCCGCGACGCCTGACCTGCCCATCTGGAAGGCCATATACTTGCCGTCGTCGCTGACGACGGGATTGGAGGAGCGGTAGGTCGGCACCTGCGCGAAGCATGTGAGACGCTGCATGGTGCCGCTGCCATCCAAGGCCAGGCGGTATATATCGGCGCGGTCGAAGCCCTTTCCGGCGGGATTGTGATGATCCGATTCGACTGTGGTGTACTTCCCGTCAGGAAAGATGCCTTCGGGCTCGTCATAAACCACGGGCGCGTTGGAGTAGTTGGTCAGCTTCTTGGTCGCAAGGTCGATCCCGAACACCTCGGTTTGTTGATAGTCGTAGGCGCTGAAAGTAAGCTCGGTCTCGGCGGGCGTGCGGAAATTCTGCGGCTCGAGCGTGGCGCGGAAGGGAAGATCGCTGCTCTGCAGGATGAGCTTCTGGTTCGCCAGCTTCGGAACCCCTTTTTCATAGACGATGTCGGCCTCGTACATCCGCGACGATCCGGGCGCCATCTCATTGGGGAACCCGGCGGCGCGTTGCGACCAGGCGAGGTGCATCCGCGTACGCGAAGGAACAGGGCCTTCTGCCGCTTTCATGTTCAAGGGCTGCGGGGGCTTGCCGGACGTGGGGTCCAGGATGAACATCCAGCAATTGGCTCTCGCCGCGGCGGAATTTTTGAGGTCGTATTCGGTCGGTCCGGCGAGCAGGATATGACCGTTCGCAAGAAAGACCGCGCGCGTGAAGCCATAATGCGGGAAATGAGAGGTCAGGTTGCGGACCTGGCCGGTGGTGAGATCATACTCCATCACATCGCCGAAAGTCTTTGTCAGGAAAACCACGCGCTTGCTGTCCAGCGAGAACTCGGCCCGTTCTCCGAAGCTGGTGAGCTTGCGAATGTGATTGGGAAGATTCTGGTCGGGAGCAACCGCGCCGCGCGGCGCGGTGGGAGGGGGCTCCTGGCTGGAGGCCATCATCGGGATGGCCAACGCGATGAGCAGGACGCAAGAAAATATACGTGCGGCCATAGGAGGTCTCCCAAAAGCAGGCGGCGCCTTCAAATCCTTCAACGCCGGTGAATTTGTCTGACAATATAGAAGCTGTCCATTGAACAAAAAAGGCCCCGCATCCTGCGATGCGGGGCCTTTATTTTTGCAAGGAATGCCCGGCTTACATGCCCTTCAATTCGCGTAGAGCGATCTGCAGCATCGCCCGGCAATGCCCCACATTATAGGCCCAGCCGGAATTCGTGCTCTGAACCTCTTTGGGAAGCAACTTGTCGGTGTCCATGCCGCGGGGATGTTCCGGGAAGATCAGGCGCTTGTAATTGTTGCGCACCAGCAGCTTCATCACTTCATACATGTCATTTTCGCCGTCGTCGGGAAAGACCTCGGTATAATCCAAGCGCGGCTTGCGCAGAATGACATTGCGGAAATGCACCTGGCCGATGCGGTTGCGCGAGGCGAGCCAGTTGCCCACCACGATTGGGTCTTCGCCCAGCTCGCGGGTGACGCCGCAGTCCCAGGTAAAAGTGTTGGAGGGCGAGTTCACCGTCTCGACCAACCGCTTCCAGTCCGAGAAACTGTTCAAGACCTGGGCCGAACCGCGGCTCATCGGCGACGGCGGATCGTTGGCGTGCACGGACATCACCACATTGTTCTTTTCCGCCACCGGGATCACTTCCTTGAGGAAGTAGGTCAGGTTCTTCCAAGTATCTTCGTAGTTTTGGGGTTTGCCGTCTGCCGGAAGCGGCGGCAGGTCCTTCATGCGGTCATAGTTGAAATCCAGCATGCCGGCGCCGCCGCGGCCCGGCACGGTCGCGTAGGCGTCCGTGGCGCGATGGGTGTAGAAATTCCATTCCAAAACCGGAATGCCCAGCTTTCCCATATTGACGATGGTCTGCT
>JACMJT010000670.1 GCA_014380505.1 Hyphomicrobiales bacterium
CATGGAAAGCGTGGACAAGACCCTCCCACCTGCGGCCCGGCGGGCGCTTCAGGAAGCTGAAGCCCGGCGCAGGATGGCGGAAACGCCGGCGCTCCCCAAGGAACTGAATGGCCGGAAAGGCCCCGAACCCACCCGTTTCGGCGACTGGGAACGCAAGGGCATCGCCAGCGACTTCTAGTCGAATCCCAGCGTGTTGCGAACGTCTCGCGCAGTGACACCCTCCTCGCGCAACGCTCGGAGCGATTTGGCGCCTTCACTCTTCGAAAGCTTATGTCCCGTTTCATCGCCGATGAGTTCATGGTGATGATATTGAGGTGAGGCAAACCCCAACAGCAGTTGCAGCAGATAGTGAATGGGGGTCGCCGCTTCCAGGTCGCGGCCGCGCACCACATGGGTAATGCCTTGCAGATTGTCGTCGGTCACCACAGCCACATGGTAACTCGTGCCGATGTCCTTCCGCGCCAGAACAACGTCGCCCCAGACGAGCGCTTCCGAAACCGAGGTGTGCGCGACGGCTGCTTCCATGTCGATCCGCATCGCGTGGGGTTCGCCCGCGGCGATACGCAGTTCGATTTTGGACTTTGACAATCCACGGCAGGCGCTGGAATAAAGCGGTTGCCCTTCCGGATCGGTCAGCGCGGTGGCCGCAGCGATCTGTTTGCGGGTGCAAAAACACGGATAGAGCAAGCCCATTTGTTCAAGGCTATTTTGCTGAACGCGATACTCCGCAAAGTGTTCGCTCTGAATGCGCACCGGCTCTTCCCAACGCAATCCGAGCCAAACAAGATCCTCGAGCATGCGGCATGTAAGCTCCGCCGTGCAGCGAACCGTGTCGATATCCTCGATGCGGATGAGAAACCTTCCGCCCGCCTCCCGCGCCATGCGTTCGTTGAGCAGTGCTGAATAGGCATGGCCCAGATGCAGCTCGCCATTGGGGCTGGGCGCGAAGCGGAATGCGGGCACACTCATGACCTGCTATTGCGGTGTCCCGATGTAAAGGTCAAACGGCGCCATGAGGACATTGGAATGCGATGCGGATATCGAGGCCGCGGTGACGAACCTCATTACCGTCGAACCGCGCTTTGCCGCGGTGATCGCGATCCACGGCCACCCGCCGCTCCGCCGCATGAACGCGGGACTGGAAGGCCTTTTGCGCATCGTCACCGACCAGTTGATCTCGCTCCAGGCCGGGGCCGCGATCTGGCGGCGGATCGAAACGAAGCTCGCGCCCTTCGACGCCGGAACCATCGCGCGCAAACGCGAGGCTACCCTGATGAAGCTCGGCCTCTCCGGCGCCAAGGCGCGAAGCTTCAAGGCCGTGGCCTCCGCCGTGGCCGATGGCCGGCTGGATTTCCCAGCCCTCGCCAAATTGTCCGATACGGATGTGCTGACGGCCCTCACCAAGCTCAAGGGCATAGGCCCCTGGACCGCCGACATTTTTCTTCTCTCCGCCATGGGCCGCACCGATGCGTGGCCGGCGGGTGACCTCGCTTTGCAGGCTGCCGCTCAAAATCTCTTCAGCCTCGCGGCCCGCCCCAGCGACAAGGACCTCGCCCAGATGGCGGAGCCCTGGAAGCCCTGGCGCGGGGTGGCCGCACGGCTCCTTTGGAGCCATTATCGCGGCCTCAAGGGCATGTCCCAGACCGTAGGCTAGACCCCTTCACAGAACCGCCACACAAGATATAGTAGTACCATTATCGAACGAAGAGGTTGCGTGTGTATCAAACGCCGGAAGCCTGCCCCGCTCTCGTCCTCAACGCGGATTATCGCCCGTTGAGCTACTATCCCTTGTCCCTGTGGAGCTGGCAGGATGCGATCAAGGCCGTGTTCCTCGACCGCGTCAACATCGTTTCCGAATATGACCGCGTGGTGCGCAGCCCCTCCTTCGAGTTTCGCCTGCCCAGCGTCGTCTCGCTTAAAACCTATGTCAAGCCGTCACGCACGCCGGCCTTCACGCGGTTCAACGTCTTCCTGCGCGACCGCTTCACCTGCCAGTATTGCAGCGACCATCAGGACCTGACCTTCGATCATGTGATCCCCCGTTCCAAGGGCGGGCATACGACATGGGAGAATGTCGTCACCGCCTGCTCGCCCTGCAACCTGACGAAGGGTGGTTATTTGCCAAATCAGGTCCGCATGTATCCGGCCCAGAAACCGATCCGCCCGACGGTCGCCCAGCTCCACAGCAACGGCAGGCTGTTTCCGCCAAACTATCTGCACGATAGCTGGCAGGACTATCTCTACTGGGACACGGAACTCGATCCCTGATAGCGCGCGCCTTTACATCACTAGAGATTAGTTGGCTGGCTGCGAAATCACCCCGAGCTGACGATAGAAATTCTTTAGATGTTCTATCTTGCCATGCACTCTTTTGTATTTCTTGCCTATGGGAGTAAGCTTTTTGGGTTGGGTGTATATATACTCAGCAAACACATTTATATCTTCCTCTAATGATACCCGGTTATAATTCGCAATAAATCCATCATTGTATAGGTTTGGATTGAGTTCAAGCGACAAGGTATCTTTTATTTTCGCGGGGTCGTACCAACGCTCTTCCTCGGAATACATATAGGCGTCTCTTCGTCTATTGAATGACTCCCATTTCTCGATATCAAATCGCTCTTTGTTATTATAGAACAATAGTGAAGAGAATTCGTGGTGCAACGTACCGACGTGATTGACTTTCGATTGAGCGTTACAGGTGCTCCAGATTATCCCGTTTATGGGATCGTATGTTCCACCAAAATCTTGACCGCTCATGGAGAATTCTTTCAAGAAAACAATCTTCTTAAGCCGGCGGTTCAATCCGTCGCTGGAATACGCTTTCTCAAATTCTTTGACGAATGTTTCACAGCGATTTCGTTCGCTTTTATTCGTCACCGGCGTCCAGGTGATAACAAGATCCGCAAGCCAGTTCTCGGGCCACTTTGGCTCATAAGCTATTTCTATTGCAATACAGTCACTGGCGCTGACCATGGTAAGGAAAACGCTCGAAAAGAATCCGGCCCACACCGATCGTTTTCTCATGAACAGCCCGATTGCAAGCATTCCAGGCGAAGTTTTCACAAAACGGCAGCTCTGACAAGAGATCTGGTTTTAAGATCTGGCGCCTTTCAGCGCGACGATTGCCAAGGCCAGCGAGATCACGCCATTCCACCCCGCCAGCGATAGCCCCAAAATGCTGAGCGCCGGCTCGTCGCACATCACCGCGGGCTTGGTCAGGTCGGGAAGGCCGCTGGAAAAATCGGCAGCGCCGCTGCATGTGGTGGGTCCCGCCCACCACTTCCATTCAACACCCGCATGATAAGCGCCGAAAATAGCGCTGCCCAGCAAAACAAGGACCAGCACATAAAGCCCGTTCCGCGCGAAGGCCGGATTGCTCTGGCCGCGCAATCCCAGTGCCAAGGCAAAAGGAATGGCCACATAATAGGGCCAGCGCTGTTTCAGGCAGAGCTCGCAAGGAGCATAGCCGTAGTATTCGAAGAGCCATGCTCCAACGAGTGTGGCGGCGGTGACGGCGAAGACGATGAACGCCGCCCTTTGCGGTGTAATGTGCGTCAGCATGAGGTCAGGGCTCCAGAACTGCTGAGATATCTCACCACAAGATACAATACGATGAGAATCGCCGCTGCAAGAGCGGCGATAAGTCCGAGGCGGCGCTCGATGAAATGACGGATCGGCTCGCCGAACCGGCGAAGCGCCCAGGCCAGTGCAAAGAACCGCGCGCCCCGCGCGAGGATGCATGACAAAACAAAAAAGCCGAAGCTGATCTGGGCCACGCCCGCGAGGATCGTCACGATCTTGATCGGCGGCAGATGCGCAAGCCCCGATGTCACCAGCAACAGCATCAGCGTATCGTCGCCGGTGCAGGCCTTGAGGTCTTCGAACGCCGTGAGCTTGCCGTAGAAATCGAGGATCGGCTTGGCCAAAGCATCATAGGCATAGGAGCCCAGCAGATAACCGGCGATGCCGCCGAGTGTCGAGGCGATGGTGGCCACGGCCGCGTAACGATAGGCCCGCGCGGGCCTCGCCAGCGCCATGGGCAGGAACAGCACGTCGGCGGGCACGAGGAACACCGAACTTTCCACAAAGGCGATGATCGCGAGCCAGGCTTCGGCCGTCTTGCGTGCCGCGAGCGAGAGCGTCCAGTCGTAGAGCTTGCGAAGCATGAGGTCAGTCCCGCGAAGGGTCGACGGTGCGAAGTTTCTTGGTTCGCGACCGCTTCGCTTTGCTGTCGAGACGCCGCGCCTTCGAAGCCTTTGTCGGCCTCGTGGCGATCCGCCGTTTCGGGCGCACGGCGGCACGGCGCAGCAGACTCACGAGTTTGGCAAGTGCGGTGTCCCGGTTGCGCTCTTGGGAGCGATGCACTTGCGCAGTGATCACCAGCACTCCCTCTTGGGTGAGTTGGCGCCCCGCGAGTATTCGAAGCCTCGCCTTGAGATCGTCCGGCAGATTGGCGTTGGCCACATCGAAGCGGAGTTCCACCGCGGTCGACACCTTGTTGACATTCTGGCCGCCCGGACCCGAGGCGCGAATGAAACTTTCCGCGATAAGGCGGGGATCGATGCTGAGGGAATCGGTAATCCGGACCATGGCCGCCTTGTCGCCCTTTCCGGTTGACGGCGCAAGCGCTCCACCTTAAGCCCTGCGCCGATTAAGCCCCTGTGGCGGAATGGTAGACGCGGCAGACTCAAAATCTGTTGCTCGCAAGGGCGTGGGGGTTCGAGTCCCTCCAGGGGCACCATCGGCCAGCCGCCGCACTTCCGCCGCTTCCTGAGTATTGATTGGCCCATTGGCTTTGGGGATGTTCACTTGCTGGTCTGGTTACGCAATCTGACGCTCTTGGTGATGGTTTTCACCTCACTGGCGATGGCCGGTGCGAAAGCCGCCGGGCCTTCAATGCTGTTCGATCCAGCAACCGGCGAAGTTCTCTCCCATGACCGCGCTGGCGAGCCATGGTATCCAGCCTCCCTCACCAAGCTCATGACCTCCTACATCGTGTTCAAGAGATTGCGGCTTGGGCTCATGAAGCTTGACCAACGGATTCCAGTCTCGGTGATTGCCAATGCCCAGCCGCCGAGCAAGATCGGCGTACCCGTCGGCAAGACCGTTCCCGTCGATTTCGCGCTCCAGACACTGCTCGTCTATTCCGCCAATGACATGGCCTATGTTTTGGCGGAAGCCGCCGGCGGCACCTTGCAGAATTTCGTCGCCACCATGAACGATACGGCCCAGCGCCTCGGCATGACGGCAACCCACTACGTCAATCCCAACGGCCTGTTCGAGCCTCGCCAGATCACCACGGCGCGCGATACGGCCATACTTGCTTCCGCGATCCTGAAAGAGTTCCCCGAATATATCCATTACTTCAAGCAACCCAATGTCGCGGTCGGAAAGCGCAGGCTGGCAAACCGCAACTCGCTCATCCGCCGCATGGCCGAGGCCGACGGCATGAAGACGGGCTTCGTCTGCAACTCCGGCTTCAATCTGGTGGCGTCCGCCACCCAAAAAGGCCGCAGGCTCGTGGCTGTCGTGTTCGGCGCTCAATCGGGGAAGGCCCGCGCCGATCTGGCGCAACTGCTTCTCGTCGATGGCTTTACGCGGGGGCCTAACGGCGCACGTCCCCGAATTTCCAGTCTGGCCAATCAATCCCTGGGCACTCTCGTTCCCACCGACATGACGGCGAGCGTGTGCAAGAAAAAACCCGTGGTGACCCTCGTGAGCCCCCATAGTCTCGGCGGCTGGGGCATCTCGCTTGGAAGTTATGAGACCGCCCAGAAGGCCGATATGGCGCTGCGCGGTCGATTGCTCAGTCCCTCCGGCATGATTCTCGCAGGCTCGGCCGGCGTCATGAAACTGCCGGGCAGCGGTTACGGCGCGGTGGTGTGGAACATTGATCAGGCGCAAAGCCTGTCCACCTGTGCGCATTTCCGCGAAGAGGGCGTCTACTGCAATGTGATGATGCCGGAAACCTTCACCG
>JACMJT010000671.1 GCA_014380505.1 Hyphomicrobiales bacterium
CGCCTTGCCGACCGTATCGGCATTATGAAGGATGGACGGCTGGTGCAGATGGCGACACCGGAGCAGATGATCGCAGCCCCTGCAGACGACTATGTGCGCGCTTTCACCAAGAATGCGCCGCGTGACCGCATTCTCACGGTAGGCGCCATTGCCGGAAAAGCGAAAGGAAAGACGGGCGGCAAGCCAATAGAGGCCTCGGTCAAGATCGGCGATGCCGCCGCACAAGTGTTATCGTCCGATCACGCTATTCCCGTTATCGACGGCCAGGGCAAGGCCATCGGCGCTGTCACGCGCGAAGGCATGATTGCGGCATTGTTTCCGGAGAGTGGCGCATGACCGAGGCGGTGCTCACCGGTTCGCCCCGGGTGCAAAGCCCGGCCATGCCGCCCGTCGTTTCATTCGCGGTGTTGCTTGTTCTGACGGTAGCGCTCGCGCGTTTCGTGCCGTTTCTCGATCGATGGCCGGCGGAATGGGTGATCCCGGCGCGCGATTGGGTGACCTTCTTCTTTGCCTGGCTGGGGAGCACCGCAAAGCCGGTCACGCGCGCCATTTCGTGGATGCTGGAACAACCCCTCGCGCTCGTCGAGGCTGCGCTCTATCGCGGCGTGCTTGCCTGGCAATGGCCGCCGCTGCCGTGGATTTCGATTGTGGCGGGCACGGCAATTCTTGGCCATTGGGCGGGTGGCCGCAGGCTTGCGATTTTTTCCGGACTTTGCGCCTTCTATCTCGCCATCTTCGGCCTGTGGCCGGATGCGATGAAGACTCTCGCCATCGTCCTCGTCACCGTGCCGCTCGCCGTGGCAGCCGGCCTTTTCCTCGGCATCCTGGCAACGCGCAACAGCCGCGCGGAAAGGGTGCTGAACACCGCTTTCGATGTGATGCAGGCGACACCCCACATGGCCTATCTTGGCCCCGTTGTGGTGCTGTTCGGCTTCGGCCAAGTGCCGGCCATGCTGGCGACCCTGATATTTGCCCTGCCACCCATGGCGCGCTGCACCATCCTCGGCATTCGCACGGTTCCCTCCGACATTCTGGAAGCAGGCCGCATGTCCGGTTGCACCCGGCGCCAGCTCCTGTGGAAGGTTGAATTGCCCGCGGCACAACAGACATTGCTGTTGGGTCTCAACCAGGTGGTGATGCAGACGCTTGCCATGGCGGTGATTGCGTCCCTTGTCGGCGCCTCGGGCCTCGGCCAGAAGCTGCTTTTTTCGCTGCAGCAATTGCAGATCGGCAAGGCGGTCGAGCAGGGTATCGCCATTACACTCATCGCCATCGTGCTCGACCGCATGACGCAAGCCTATATGCGCCGGGTGCCGCCGCGCTTCGCGCCGGGCACGCCGTGGCATCGGCGCCATTGGCATCTCGTTGCCTTTCTCGCAGTGCTCGTTGTCGCGGTTGCTGCCGCGCGGCTCGTTCCCGCACTCGCTGTGCTGCCCAAGGAATTCACTTTCTCCTATGGCGCTCCGATCAACGATCTGGTGCGGTGGGTATCCAAGACTTTCTTTGTCTACATCAAGCCCGTTCGCGACGGGATCACCATCTGGCTGCTTCTGCCGATGCGCGATTTCTATCTGTGGCTGCCTTGGCCCGCGGTTATCGGAGTTTTGGCCCTCACCGGCTGGCATCTGGGTGGATGGCGACTGGCGCTCATTCCCATTTGCCTTTTTGGATTTCTATTGCTGACGGGCTTCTGGACGCCGCTGATGCTAACCATCTATCTGGTCACGGGCTGCACCATCCTGTGCATCCTTATCGGAGTGCCGCTCGGCATCTGGTCAGCTCACAATGCCTCGGTGGCGCGCGTCATCATGGCGGTGTGCGATACGTTGCAGACATTCCCGAGCTTCATCTATCTCATTCCGGTGATCATGCTGTTTCAAACCAGCGATCTTTCCAATGTCATCGCCATGCTGTTCTATGCAACGGTACCGGCGGTGCGTTATACCTATCTAGGACTAATCCGCGTTCCGAGTGCTACGATCGAGGCCGCGATTGCGGCGGGGGCCAAGCCCCGGCAACGGCTGTGGAAGGTCGAAATGCCCATCGCATTCCCGGAAATCCTGCTCGGCATCAACCAGACCATCATGATGGCGCTTGCCATGGTGGCGATCACGGCGCTGATTGGCTCGCGCGATCTGGGCCAGGAAATCTACAAGGCGCTGCCCGGCGCCGATACGGGCCGGGGATTGCTGGCGGGCCTCGGCATTGCCTTCATCGGCATTACCGCCGACCGGCTGATTGGCGCCTGGGCGAGGCGGCGTAAAATGGCACTCGGGATGACGTAAGATTTATGGCCGGAAGACGTCGGCGTCTGGATCGGTGATCCCATCTATCGTCCGCGAGATGATTTGCGCCGCAAGCATGCTGAAAGTGATGCCGTTCCCGCCAAAGCCGAGAGCCGCGTAGGTTCGCTTGTAGCCGCGCACCAGGCCGATTGCGGGCATTCCAGTTTCACTTTCGCCGAAGTTTCCAGTCCATGCATAGTGAGGTTCAAAATCTATCCGCGGAAAAATGCGCTTCGCCTTCTTCATGAGGCTGGCAGATTTTTTACCGATGAGACGGTCTCGTTTTTCTTCATCCGAGAACGTTTCATCTACGCCCCCGGCGATGACCCGCCCATCCAGTGTTGTCCGCATATAGAGATATGGATCGGCTGCTTGCCAGACCAGTTCCCGGCCCGGCCAAAGATTGCGCCGCTGGGGCCGCGTGGCGATGGCCCAGGTTGAAATAACCTTCAACCCTTTCGGTTGTACGAATTTGGGAAGTTCATAGCCCGTGCACATCACCACATGTTTCGCGATAATACGGCGGCCATCGGCGGCGCGAACGCGCACTCTTGACTTGATCTCATCGATCTCGACAGCATCGAACGGGCTGACGACTTTGCCCCCGTCGGCACGGAATTGACGCCACAGGCCGGCAACCATCTTGGCTGGATCGGCCTCCCCATTGCCGCGCGACAAAATCGCTCCGGACTTGGCGATGCCGATGAGTTGGCGAAGTTCCTTTGCATCGACAAACGCCGAGCGCAGCCCAAGCCGCTGCCTCTCCTCTGCTTCGCGCTTAAGCCCTTTCACGTCCAGCACGTCGCCCGGCAGATACACGGTGGAGCGCTCACGGAAATCGCAATCAATTTGCAAATCGGAAATCCGGTCGCCCAGGGCCCCGACGGCGCTGGCCGATCTGATCCACGCCCGGGCGGCGCGCTCACGCCCGACTTTGCGGTTCAGCACCGTCAGGGGAGTATCTAGTTCGAATTGCAGCAACGAGGTGCTGGCCGGTGTTGAGCCGGTCATCGGTTCGCGCCGGTCGACCGCTATCACCTGGAACCCGGCCCTCAACAGAGAGTCGGCCATAAGTGCTCCGGAAATTCCCGTGCCGACCACAACGACATCAGGCCGCTCCTGTTTTCCCAGGAGATCGATTCCAATCCTGGGCCGGCGCCCCTTTTGCCAAACGGATTTCCCCGTCCGGAGATCGCGGTTCTGGGTGAGCATGGCTAGCGTTCGCCCTTGCGGTAGGGGATCATCAAGGCGCGCGGGTAGGCGGCCCGACGCGACATGACGATCAAGGCCAGGATCGACAGGATGAACGGCAGCATGAGGAACACCTGATAGGGCACATAGCCGCCGGCCAGTTGCTGCAACCGGAGCTGATAGGCGTCAAAGGCGCCGAACAACAGCGCGCCGAGCAGTGCCTTACCGGGCCGCCATGAACCGAACACGACGAGCGCTACGGCGATCCAGCCGCGGCCGTTGATCATCTCGAAGAAGAACGAATTGAAGGCCGAGAGTGTCAGGAAACTGCCGCCGATGCCCATCAAGGCGCTTCCGAACATCACTGCGGCCATGCGTACCCAGATGACACTGATGCCTTGGGCTTCGGCCGCTTGTGGATTTTCGCCAACTGTCCTCACCGCAAGGCCCATCGGTGTCCGGTACAACAGCCAGCCGACAACAGCTACGGCGATGAAGGCCAGGTAAGTGAGGGGTGTTTGGCGGAACAGTGCTTCACCCACCACGGGAATATCCGATAGCAGCGGGATGGCCCACGGCTGGAAGGGCTCGATCTTGGGCGGCGAGGTCACTTCCGGGAATGACAGGCGATAGGCGTAGTAAGAGAGTGACGTCGCAAGCAGGGTGATGCCAATGCCCGTTACGTGTTGCGACAGTCCAAGCGGCACCACCAGAAAGCCGTGCAGCAGGCCGAAGGCCGCCCCCGCCAGTGCCGCCACCAAAACGCCAAACCATAAGTCGCCACCTAGAAAGACCGTGAGCCAGCCGGCGAATGCGCCCGCCGTCATGATACCCTCGATGCCGAGATTGAGGACGCCGGCGCGCTCGCAGATCAGTTCGCCCAGCGTTGCAAAAATCAGCGGCGATGCGATGCGGACAGCGGCCGCCCACAGCGACGCGGTGAACAGGATTTCAAACGCGTCCATGGGATCTCCACCGCATGCGGTAGCGCGTCATCATGACGGCGGTCACCATGGACAGCAGGGAAACCGCCACCATGACATGGGCGATATAGCTGGGCACGCCCGCCGTCCGGCTCATGGCGTCGGCGCCGACGAAGACCGCGGCGACGAAGACCGCGGCGGCGATGACGCCCAGGGGATGCAGCAGCGCCAGCATGGCAACGACGATGCCGGTGTAACCGAAGCCCGGCGACAGATCGAGGGTGAGATTGCCCTTGAGCCCCGCCACTTCCGTCATGCCGGCAAGCCCCGCCAGCCCTCCCGACAGCAGGGCCGTTTTTGCAAGCACGCGATTGACGGGAATTCCGGCGAAAGAGGCGGCCTTCGGATTGTGGCCCACGGCGCGCATTTCATAGCCCAACGCCGATTTGCGGTCGATAAACCAGACGGCGACTGCCGCCGCGATGGCGATCACAAAGCCCATATGCAGCCGCTTGCCTTCCACCAGCTTGGGTAATTGCGCTTCGGCGATGACCTTCTTCGACTGTGGCCAGCCGAGGCCTAGAGGATCTTTCAACACGCCTTCCAGGAGCATGCTGACAAACAGCACGGCGACGAAATTGAGCAGCAGCGTCGTCACCACCTCATCGACGCCAAAGCGGGTTTTAAGAAAGGTTGGCGCTGAAAGCATCAACGCGCCGCCGAGCATGGCGGCAGCCATCAGCACCGGGATCAGGATAGGGGACGGCAATGGCAGCAAACCGGTTCCGAAAACCACTGTCATCACGGCGCCGGCATAGAGCTGGGCTTCGGCGCCGATGTTCCACAGTTTGGCGCGAAACGCCACGGCCACCGCAAGGCCGGTGAAGATCAAGGGCGTGGCCCGGGTAAGAGTTTCCAGGAAGGCGAATTGGGATCCGGCCGCCCCTTCGATAATCAGTTGAAGCACCGAGAAGGGTGAAGCGCCCGACAGCATCACCAGAAAGGCGCAGAAAACAACGGAAGCGGCAAGTGCCGCCACGGGATAACCGATCAGGATCGTAAGCGGGCGTTTGCCGCGCGGTTCAAGCCGCATCCGACACGCTCCCGGTCTCGAAGCCCTGGCCCGCCATCATTAGCCCCAATTGCTGTATGGTTACATCGCGGCGTGGCATGGGTGATGAGAGCGAGCCCCGATAGATAACGGCAATCCGGTCGGCCAGCGACAGCAATTCGTCGAGATCTTCGGAAATCAGCAGAACGGCGGCACCCCGTTTGCGGGCCGCCAGCAGTTGCTCATGGACGTAACTGATGGCGCCCACATCAAGGCCGCGCGTCGGCTGATTGGCAAGTATCACGCGGGGCCCTCCGGCCATAACCCGGCCCAGGATCAGTTTCTGCATGTTACCGCCCGACAGAAGCCGCACTTGGGCTTCCGGCGAGGGACACTTCACCTCATAGTCGGCGATGATTTTTTCAGCGAAGGCGCGGGCTTTCGTCCAATCGATCATGCCTCGCCTGGCAAACGACGAAGCCCGGTAACTTTCCGAGATTACATTCTCGGTCACGGTCATGTCGCCGATCAGCCCTTCGGCCTGGCGGTCTTCCGGTATGCGCGCCACGCCTTTCGCCACCATGACGCGGGGCGACCCCTGTGCGAGGTCAACGCCATCAAGCGTGATGGTTCCAGTAACGGGCGTCACTACGCCACCAATAACGTCGGCCAGAAGACTCTGGCCGTTCCCGCTCACGCCGGCAATTCCGGTGATTTCACCGGCGCGGAGTTCGAGCGTTATATCGTCGAGGCGCTTCGAGGCATGCCGGGCGCTGATATTCCCGAGGCGAAGAACGATGTCGCCCGGCTCCTGCGGCTCGGCTTTGGCCTGCGGAATTGCGCGGCCAACCATGAGTTCGGCCAGTTCGGCCCGGGTTACACCCGCCACTTCGCGCTCGGCCACCAGCTTGCCTCCGCGCAATACCGCGACCCGGTGGCATGCCGCCAAAATTTCCTTGAGCTTGTGGGAAATGAAGATGATCGACAATCCCTTGGCGACGAAGCGTTTCAAGGTGTCGAAGAGGAACGCCGATTCCTGCGGCGTCAGCACCGCGGTGGGCTCATCGAGGATGAGGATATTCGCCTCCCGATAAAGCGCCTTGAGAATCGCAACCCGCTGGCGCTCGCCCACCGAAAGGGTTGCCACGGTGGCATCGGGATCGACTTCCAGCCCAAATGTCTGGCCAAGATCGCGGATGCGCCGGCGTGCCCGCCCGCGATCGGAAGACAGCGACCACAGGGACTCGGTGCCCAGCACGATGTTGTCGAGAACCGTCAGATTATCGGCCAGGGTGAAATGCTGATGCACCATGCCGACGCCAGCGGCGATGGACGCTGCCGGCGAGCCAGGTTGGAGTGGCTTGGCCTCAATCTCGATCGCGCCCTCGTCGGCGACATAGTGGCCGAAAAGGATATTCATCAACGTGGTTTTGCCGGCGCCATTCTCACCGAGGAGGCCCACGATCTCGCCCCTTTTGAGAGAGAGCGAGATCGCATCATTGGCGATGAGCGGACCGAAACGCTTGGTGATGCCGGAGAGCCGGAGAACAATCTCCTGTTCTCCAGCGTCTTGACCGGTCATCGGCTCACGAGGACTTGGGTTCGTTGTCGTCGATGGTAGCGGTGAAGCTGCCGGCCTTCATTTCCGCTTCCTTGGCGGTGACCTTGGCCATCACTTCAGCCGGAACCTTGCCCTCGAACGAGCCTAGCGGCGCCAGGCTGCAACCACCCGCCTTCATGAAGGAATACTGGCCATAGTCGTCGGCCTTGAAGGCGCCGGCCTTGACCGCTGCAATTGCCGCATCGAGCGTCGGCTCGAAGTGCCAGAGGGCGGAGGCAACGACGGTGTCGGGATAGTCAGCCTGGGTGTCGATCACATTGCCGACCGACAGCACGCCTTTTTCCTTAGCGGCATCCGACACGCCGAAACGCTCCGCATACAGAAGATCGGCGCCGGCGTCGACCTGGGCAAGTGCCGTTTCCTTGGCCTTGGGCGGGTCGAACCAGGATCCGATGAACGCCACCTGGAACTTTGCATCCGAGCGGGTTTCCGCAACACCTGCCATGAAGGCATTCATCAGCCGGTTCACTTCCGGAATGGGATAGCCGCCGACCATGCCGATATTGCCCGACTTGGTCATGGCGCCGGCGATCATGCCGGTAAGATAGGAGGCGTCCTGGATGTAATTGTCGAACACCGCGAAATTGGGCGCCGCGGCGGCATCGGGCTTGAAGCTCGAGCCGATCAGGAAGGCGCGGTCGGGATAATCCTTGGCGACGGCGCGGGCCGCATCTTCCACGGCGAAGGCCTCGCCTATGATGAGCTGATGGCCCGCCTCGCAGTATTCGCGCATGACGCGTTCGTAGTCGGTATTCGAAACCTTCTCGGAGAACACATATTCGATGTCGCCCCGGTCCTTGGCTGTGTTCGCCGCTTTGTTGATCCGGCTCACCCATTGTTGTTCCACCGGCACAGTATAGATTGCCGCCGTCTTGATCGGCCCGGCAGCGCGGGCGATTTGCGGCAACAGGCCCGTCAGCGGCAGAATGGAACCCGCCGCGGCAAATTTTAGCAACTGGCGCCTGTTGGCGCGGAAGATGTTATGGGTCATGGCTTTCCTCTCCTGCAGGGGACTCTGCCCCAATTCGATTACTCTACATTGAAATGCTTTTTTGTCCAGACGGTCAAATACAGACCTATGGCACGTTCCGCACGGCGCCTTTTGCGGCGCTGGTGGCGAAGGCGGCGTAGGCCCTGAGTGCTGTCGTCACCTTGCGCGGGCGCTTCTCGGCGGGCTTCCAGGCCGCAGCACCCTTGGCCACCATGTCGCGGCGGCGCTTGACGAGTTCGTCATCGCTCACCGCCAGATGGATGGTGCGGTTGGGAATGTCGATCTCGATTATGTCACCCGGATGAACCAGACCGATGAGGCCGCCTTCTTCCGCTTCCGGCGAGACGTGGCCGATCGAGAGACCGGAAGTGCCACCGGAAAACCGCCCGTCAGTGACAAGCGCGCAGAGCTTTCCCAAGCCCTTCGATTTTATGTAGCTGGTGGGATAGAGCATTTCCTGCATGCCGGGTCCGCCGCGCGGACCTTCGTAGCGAATGACGACAACATCGCCGGCCTTGACCTTGCCGGTGAGGATGCCGCTTACCGCAGTATCCTGGCTCTCGAAAACCACGGCGGGGCCTGCGAACTTGAGGATCGATTCATCGACGCCCGCGGTCTTCACGATGCAGCCTTCGGTGGAGAGATTGCCTTTAAGAACCGCAAGGCCGCCGTCCTTCGAGAACGGATGCTCGGCATTGCGGATCACGCCCGTGTCGCGGTCGAGATCGAGATCGTCCCAGCGGCGGGATTGACTGAAGGCCACCTGGGTTGGAACGCCGCCGGGGGCCGCCAGGTAGAACTGGCGCACGGAGTCGCTTTTGGTGCGGCTTATGTCCCAGCGGTCAATAGCTTCGCCAATGCTGACGGTGTGCACCGTAGGCGGTTCGCGGTTGATGAGGCCTGCCCGATCGAGTTGGCCCAAGATCGCCATGATGCCGCCGGCGCGATGCACGTCCTCCACGTGGACGTCGGCCTTGGCGGGAGCGACTTTACACAGCACCGGTACGCGCCTGGACAGGCGATCGATATCCTGCAAGGTGAAATCGAGATTCGCCTCATGGGCGGCGGCGAGAATATGCAGCACCGTGTTGGTGGAGCCCCCCATGGCGATATCGAGTGTCATGGCATTCTCGAAGGCGGCGAAATTGGCGATATTGCGCGGCAGGGCGCTGGCGTCGTCCTGCTCGTAATAGCGCCGGGCGAGATCGACTGCGGTATGCCCTGCCTCAAGAAACAGCCGCTTGCGATCAGAATGGGTTGCCAGAACAGAGCCATTGCCGGGAAGCGACAGGCCCAGCGCCTCGGTCAGGCAATTCATGGAATTGGCGGTGAACATGCCGGAGCAGGAGCC
>JACMJT010000672.1 GCA_014380505.1 Hyphomicrobiales bacterium
ACACTTTCCATTATGAGGCGATGAAAATTTTCAACGACGATTCGCAAATGCGCTCGGACTGGACGCTGCCGCTCTGCACTGGCGGCGAGCGCCTGAAAAATGCGGACGGCGACAAGCTTCATCCTACGCAAAAACCCGAGGCGCTTCTGCACCGCGTCATGCTCTCATCCACAAATCCAGGAGATGTCGTGCTTGATCCATTTTTTGGCACCGGAACCACCGGTGCTGTCGCCAAGCAATTGGGCCGGGTTTTCATCGGCATCGAACGTGAAGAGAATTATGCGCGCTCGGCGCTTGAGCGCATCAAGGCTACCGACCAGTTGTCAGAGGAGGCCCTCAGGACAACTACGGCCAAACGGGCGGAACCCCGCATTCCGTTTGGTTCGCTTCTGGAGCGCGGGCTGGTGAAGGCCGGCGACACGCTGCACGATCCCACGGCTCGTGTGGCCGCGCGGGTTCGCGCCGATGGCTCCATTGCCTGCAAGGATAACAGCGGCTCCATCCACAAGATCGGCGCGTATGTGCAAGGTGCCGAAGCCTGCAATGGCTGGACTTTCTGGCATGTGCGCCGGGGCGCAAACCTTGTTCCCATTGATGTGCTGCGCCAACAGGTGAGGGCGGAGCTGGGAACGGCTGCGTGAGCGGCCGCTTTACGCGGGCCGCCACACGATCGGACGCGGCAAGGATCGCCGCCATCTACAATCAGGGCATGGAAGACCGCGTTGCGACGTTCGAAACCGAGCCGCGCGCGCCTGAGCAGATTCTCAAGTGGTTCGACGAGGGTCATCCGGTTTTTGTGTCCGGTGAGGATCAAACCGTCAAGGCCTATGCGGCAGCTTTCCCCTATAGGTCCCGCCCCTGCTATGACGGGGTGCGGGAATTTTCGGTTTATGTGTCGCGCGATGGCAGGGGCATGGGACTTGGCAAGGCTGCCCTTGGGGCGCTGATTGACGATGCAAGAGCGCGAGGCTGGTGGAAGCTGCTGTCGCGGATTTTTCCGGAGAATGTGTCCAGCCGCAAACTCTGCGCGGCGCTTGGTTTCCGGGAAGTCGGCATTTACGAAAAGCATGGCCGCCTTGACGGCAAATGGCGGGATACGGTGATTGTGGAAAAGCTGCTGACCTGACCTGCTGGAAATGAGGTTGCGCGGCAGGCGCAGTCGTTCTAGGTCTTGCGCCTTCTGAGAGGGAGACCATTGCCGTGAAAGCCCGCCAACCCACATCATTTCTTTTCGATCTCGATGGTACGCTGGTTGACAGCGTCTATGACCATGTCCTGGCGTGGAGTGCCGCCCTGCAGGAGGAAGGCATTGAGGTTTCAATCTGGCGCATTCACCGGCGCATCGGCATGTCAGGCGGGCTGTTCACGCGGGCGCTGGCCCGGGAAACCGGCCTTGAATTCGATGATGCCACGCTGACGCGGCTGCGGGCGCTGCATGCCAAGCATTATGGTGTTCACTCGGCCAATACACGGCCCCTGCCCGGGGCGCGCGAACTGTTGAAATACCTGACCGACACCAAAATTCCGTGGGCCATTGCCACGTCGGGCCGGATGCTGACGGCAGGCCCCGTGCTGAAAATTCTCGGCGTCGATCCGGACAAGGTGCCGGTGATCACGCGCGATCTTGTGGCCTATGCCAAGCCCGATCCCGATTTATTTCTGGCGGCGGCGGAAAAACTCGGCATCGAGATTGAAACGGCCTGCGTGGTGGGCGACAGCATCTGGGACATGCTGGCGGCACAGCGGGCCCGGGCTCTTGGCATTGGCTTTCTCTCGGGCGGCTATGGCACCGACGAGCTTGAAAGATCAGGCGCCTACCGGGTGTTTGAAGATCCCGCCGAAATGCTGGCCCACATCGACGAGGTCGGCGGGAGGCGATGAGACATGGTCAGCAATGATTCAAAAGTCAAAAC
>JACMJT010000673.1 GCA_014380505.1 Hyphomicrobiales bacterium
CCAGTAATTAACCTCGGAGAGCTTGATGGCGCGTTCGACCGCGGCGGGCTGGAGGTTTTTTCCGCGCAGGCGGTAGATCATCTTCACATGGGTGAAAGCTTGCGGTTCTTCCGTGGGGCGCTCGCCGTCCAGATCAATTTCGCAGGACGTTACGTTTTCGCGGCCCTTCTCAAGAATCATCACCACGTCAAAGGCGGTGCAGGCGCCCAATCCAATGAGCAGCATTTCCATGGGCCGGATGCCGATGTTGCGGCCGCCCGCTTCGGGCGCGCCATCCATGACCACGGCATGGCCCGAGCCTGACTCGCCCACAAAGGCGCGACCATCCAGCCATTTTATTTTTGCTTTCATTCCACGCGCTCCTTGCCTCTGATAAATGTCTGTGACGGTCAGGCAGATTCCGCCCGCGCCCCATAATTCACATTTTGCAGGCTGATGATCAAGCCGAAGGCCACCACCATCAGCACGGCGCACAGGCCAAAGGCAAAGCTGGTGGACTGGCTAGTGGCCACCCAGCCAAAAATCCAGGGTGCCACTATGCGTGGCGGGCCGGCGATGAGGGACACAAAGCTCAGGCCAGCGGCGCGGTTTGCCGGCACCTGGGCGGCGGCCAGGTTGAACAGGCAGGGGCAAAGTATTGCCAGCCCGAAGCCCACCCCGGCAAAGGCAATGACGTTAAGTGCAAATGAATGCGACAGGCCGAGGACGATGAATCCGGCTGTGGCCAAAGCCAGTGAGGCCAGCATGAGCGGGATCTCGCCATATCTTGCGCGTAGGCGGTCGCCTCGAAAGCGGACGATGGCGTTACAGGCGCCATAGAAGGCGGCGCCAAGCCCGGCGATGGCGGCCAGTTCGGGAGCCTGATCATTCAGCAGTTTGGCAGACCAGAACAGGCTTGAGGTTTCAGCAGCCACCGAAAGCCCAATGGCCAGCCCCATGATGACCAGGGGAAGTTTTGACGGCAGGTTGGACAGCCCCCCGGCCTTTCCGGGGGCAATCTCGCGGGCCGGCACGGAAACATAGACCATGAGCCAGGCAAGGCCCACGACGATCACGCTCAGCAGGCTAGTGGCGAAGGTACCCACCATCGTGGACACAAAGCTGGAGGCAATGGAAAACAGTGCCACGGCGATGGAGACGCTGCCGTGAAACGCGGTGAAAATTGGCCGGCGCAGGTCATGTTCAATGGCGCTGGCTTCGGCGTTCATCGCCATGTCCAAAAATCCGAGGACTGCGCCAAAAGCAATCAGGCTGGCAAAGAAAAGCCAGGGTGATGGGGCGACAAGCAGCAGGATGATGTTAAGCGCCAAAACCGGAAGGACGCTCAGCATGACGATGCGATTTGAAAAGCGCCTTCCGATCATACCGCCGAGCGCCATGGCTGAGACGCCTGCCAGGGAATTCAGGGTGAAGCCTATGCCAAGGTCGAAACTGTCAATGCCCGCTGTGGTTATGACATGGGGAATGGCCCCCGCCCAGCAGCCGACCGCTGAGCCAAAGGCTGCAAAAACCATCATGATGGCGGCGCGTGGCGTGTGGAGATTTATCATTTGCGTGGGCCGTATGGATTATCAACCCCTGCCGATGAAGGGCATCCTGGTTGCCATCACGGTCATGAACTGCACGTTTGATTCAAGCGGCAGGGAGGCCATGAAGACCACGGAACGTGCAACATCCTCAACATCCATGGTGGGTTCCGGTGCGGTGGTGCCATTGGCCTGGGGCATGCCGGCATTCATGTTCGCGGCCATGCCGCTTGCCGCATTGCCGATATCGATCTGGCCACAGGCGATGTTGTATTTGCGGCCGTCAAGGGAAGTGGATCGGGTCAGGCCGGTGATCGCATGCTTAGTTGAGGTATAGGGCGCCGAGTTTGGCCGCGGCACATGGGCCGAGATCGAGCCATTGTTGATAATGCGGCCGCCCATGGGCTGCTGCGCCTTCATGATCTTGAAGGCTTCCTGGGTGCAGAGGAAGGGCCCGGTGAGATTGGTGTTCACCACGCTCTGCCATTGCTCGAAGGTCAGGTCTTCAAGGTTGATGGTGCCGGGGGCGCCGGTTCCGGCATTGTTGAAGACCACATCAAGCCTGCCGAACTTTTCCTTGGTTTTGGCGAAGAGGCTTGCCACGGATTTGGGATCACCGACGTCGGTTGCAACAGCAAGCGCATTCTTGCCGATTTCCTTGGCGACTGCTTCCAAGGCATCAGCGCGGCGTCCGGCGAGGAC
>JACMJT010000674.1 GCA_014380505.1 Hyphomicrobiales bacterium
CCGCTGATGTATCCCGGCGAGGCAGATGTGGCGCTGGTCAAGGAGGCCATGTGGGACCCGTTCGAGTATTTCATGGCGCGCAAACGCGACGGGCTGCTCAAGACTGAATTCCCGATCGCGTTAGGCAAGATCAGCTACCAGATTCCATGCCACGGCCGGGTGCAGAACATCGGCAAGAAAACCGAAGAAATGCTCAAGATGGTGCCCGGCACCAGCGTGCACACGCATGAACGCTGCTCGGGCCATGCGGGTACCTTCGGCGTCAAGAAGGCCACGCACCAGCAAGCCATGAAAATCGGAAAGCCGCTGTTCAAGGCCATGGCCAACCACAAGGATGGCGGCCTGCCGGACGTGATCAGTTCCGACTGTCCGCTCGGCGGCCACCATATCGCGCAGGGTTTCGACGTGAACAAGTTGGGCGAGGTGCCGCAAAAGCACCCGCTCACCTTGATCCGCGAAGCGTACGGACTGAAATGACGACCACCCGTTGGGGCACACTGCGTGTCGCGCCCTCCACCCTCAAGGGTGCCGGCACCGGCGGCCCGGCGAAGCCGGTTCCGCGGTGTTTCACCACCCGATTTCCTTTTTAGAGGTGTCTCCATGCAACTCACCGGCCACATCACGCCCGACAACCTCATGAGCCTGGAGGCGTACAGCAAATACCGCAAGGCGCACAAATCGGAGGTGATCGCCCATCGCAAGCTGCGTTCGGTGGTGCTTGGCGAACACATCAACCTGCAGTTCGAGAGTGAGATGACGATTCGCTACCAGATCCAGGAGATGCTGCGCATCGAAAAGATCTTCGAGGAAGAAGGCATCGTTCAGGAGATTGAGGCCTACGCTTCCCTGATGCCGGATGGCGGTAACTGGAAAGCCACGATGCTGCTCGAATACCCGGATGTGAACGAACGCAAACGGGAACTGGGCCGCTTGATAGGCGTGGAAGACCGCATGTTCATCGAAGTCGAGGGCCAGCCGCGCGTGTACGCGATAGCCGACGAAGACCTGGACCGCGAGAACGACGAAAAAACTTCCGCCGTCCATTTCGTGCGTTTCGAGTTGACGCCCCCCATGTGTGCTGCCGTCAAGGCCGGAGCCGCCGTCAAGCTGGGCTGCGACCACACCAACTATCCGGCGCATGTGGCGATTGCACCCGAGACGCTGGCTTCGCTCGCCGGTGATCTGAAATAGCCGTTGGCTGGCCGGGCCCGCGGCAAGCGAGGCGCGGGTGCCACCGATAATGGCGGGCAAGAAAATGTCCCGGAGCCGCGAGCCCGGGCCCCATCGATTTGTCGACTCACCGTTTTTTCATTGTCTTTAGCGCATGCTGTTTCTGCTTTCCCCCGCCAAATCGCTCGACTTCGAATCGCCGCTCCCGGACTTAGCCCATACCGCGCCGCTGTTTGTCGCGCAGTCGGCAAAACTGATAGGCCTGATGCGCAAGAAGTCGGCTGCGCAGGTGGCGGGCATGATGGACATCAGCGACAAGCTGGCCAAACTCAACGTGGCGCGCTATAAGGCCTGGCGCCGCAAGTTCGCAACGGCCACGACTCGGCAGGCGATATTGGCTTTCAACGGTGACGTGTATGGCGGGCTGAACGGCAGGAGCCTGAATCCCGATCAGCTTGCGTGGGCGCAGGACCATGTGTGCATCCTGAGCGGGCTATACGGCGTGTTGCGCCCGCTGGACTTGATGCAGCCTTACCGGTTGGAGATGTCGATGCCGGTCGCCAGCGACCGCGGAAGCAACCTCTACCAGTTCTGGGGCAGCCGGATTTCCGAATACCTCAATCAACGTCTGACGGCCGACAAGACTCCGGTCGTCGTGAACCTGGCGTCCCAGGAGTATTTCAAGTCGGTGGATCTCAAGGCGCTGCGCGCCCGCGTGGTGGAGTGTGTGTTCGAGGAGGAACGCGATGGCCACTACAAGATCATCAGCTTCTCGGCCAAGCGCGCCCGGGGACTGATGGCGCGGTATGCCATAGATCACGGCATCACCAGTCCGAAGAACCTCGAAGGATTCAATGTCGAGGGTTAC